>JAZLIA010000034.1:0-72643 GCA_045617125.1 Clostridia bacterium
TGATCCTCAACTCCACCTCCACTCCAATGCCAACAGATGTTCCGGAATCCACCCCGGTTCCCACTTTGGTTCCAACACAGATGCCCACGGCCATTCCCACCGCCACTCCTTCCCCGGAGCCCACTCCGGTGCCCACGCCCACTCCGGTGCCCACTCCCACCCCGGTGCCGACCCCCACACCCATGCCGCTTCTTGAGGTGCAGGCAGGCGGGGAAGCCGACCCCGCGCTGAGCAAAATGACGGATACCCTGTTTTCCGGCGGCAAAGCGCTGAATGATTATACCCGGGACGAAGCCGACCGCATTCTGGCGCCCGACCCCAATGATTATGCCGTGGCCAAAAACGGCATCTTCACCTTCCGCGGGGATAACTTCCGCCGCAACGCTGCCCACGGCACTGTCGAGATCAGCAGCGGCAATATGACAGTGATGTGGAAAACGCCGCTTGGCAGCCTGAGCACCAAGGATAGCGGCGTGCTTTACGGCGTTGGCTGGGGCACCCAGCCTGCCATCGTGAAGTGGCCCGGTGAGGTGCGGCGCTTGATGGGGCTGTATGAAAGCGCAGTCGGCACTTCCGCGCTCAAGGAGGTCATGTTCCCCGCCCAGGACGGAAACGTGTATTTTCTGGATCTGCTCACCGGAGCCGAAACACGGGATAAGATCAAGATCGGCTATCCCCTTCGCGGCTCGGTAACGGTGGATCCCGGCTCCTACCCCATGATCGCCTTTGGGCAGGCCATATCCAAACTGAAAAATGGCAGCACCGGCAACATCGGCTATTACTGCTACAGTCTTGTCAACAACAAATCTCTGTTTTTCATCAACGGCCGCGCTTCCGACAAGCAGAAGCAGTATGCCTCCAACGGGGCTTTTGACGGAACAGGCCTTTTCCTGAACAGCGACACAGGACACGTTCTGGTGGCAGCCGGAGAAAACGGCCTGATCTACACGGTAAACCTGAATGCCGAATTTGACTACCTGGATAAAAAAACGCTCACCCTCAACCCCGAAACCCTGTATCTGAGAAGCAAGGCCGGAGCCGAAAAGGAAGCCCGCACCGGCATCGAGAGCAGCCTGGCCATGTATGGCCGCTATATCTACGCTGCCGACGGCTGGGGCATCGTAAGATGCGTGGATTCCGACACGATGAAGACCGTGTGGGCTGTGGACACCGGCGACAACACGGACGCCTCCATCGCGCTGGACTTTGACTCTGATGGCGCTCTGGGGCTTTACACCGGCAACACCGCTTTTGAACGCCTGGGCAAAAAAGCCGATGTGACCCTGCGCCGCATGGATGCCCTCACCGGGAGCACGCTGTGGACCTACAATGTGCGCTGTACCTATAATAAGAATGAGCTTTCCGGCTGCAAGGCCAGTCCCCTGATCGGTGAAAACAGCATATCCGATCTGGTGATCTTCACCGTAAACATGACAGGCGACGGCAAAAAGAGCACGATGCTGGCCCTGGACAAAGCGACCGGTAAGCTTCGCTGGCAGAAAGATCTGCCCTCCACCGCCGTTTCTTCCCCCGTTGCCGTTTACAATCAATTGGGCAACGCCTGGATCATTCAAGCCGATGAAAGCGGAAAGATCCACCTGCTGGACGGCGTCACCGGCAGCGAGCTGAGCGTGCTGGACCTGGAAGGTCCCATCCAGAGTTCTCCCGCAGTGTACCAGGATATGCTGGTGATCGGCACCTGCGGCAAGGAAAACAGCTATATGTACGGTATACGGCTGGAATGATCCCGCCGGAATAATCAATAAAAAACAGGAGGCATAATATGACCCGAATCACTGTGACCGCTGCCCGTTCAAAGGGAACCATCAACAAAAACCTGTACGGGCATTTCTCCGAGCATCTGGGACGCTGCATTTATAACGGCCTGTTCGTCGGCAAGGACAGCCCCGTGGAAAATGTAAACGGCATGCGCACCGCCGCGGTGGAAGCCCTGAAAAAGATCGGCGTTCCCGTACTGCGTTGGCCGGGCGGCTGCTTTGCAGACGAATATCACTGGCGCGACGGTGTGGGCAGCACCCGCAAGCGTATGGTAAACACCCATTGGGGCGGCGTGGTGGAGGATAACTCCTTCGGCACCCATGAGTTTATGGAGCTGTGCCGTCAGCTGGGATGCGAGCCCTATGTAAACATGAACCTTGGCAGCGGCACCATTCAGGAAATGAGCGAATGGGTGGAATACATGAATTCCGACGGCGATTCCACCGTGGCGATGCAGCGCTGGGAAAACGGCAGCAAGGAACCCTTCAATGTGCGTCTGGTGGGAGTCGGCAATGAAAACTGGGGCTGCGGCGGCAACATGCGTCCAGAATACTACGCTGACGAATACCGCCGGTATCAGACCTACTGCCGCAACTACGGAGAAAACCGGCTTTACCGCATCGCCTGCGGCCCCAACGGAGCGGACTATGAGTGGACCGACACCGTCATGCGCATCGCCGGGCGGTATATGGACGGCCTTTCCCTGCATTATTACACGGTGCCCGGCCCCTGGGAGGATAAGGGCCCTGCCACCGGCTTTGACAGGAAGCGCTATATGCTCACGCTGGAAAATGCCGACCGCATCGCCTCCATTATCGACAATCATCTGAAGATCATGGACCGTTACGATCCCGCCCACCGGGTGCAATTGGTGGTGGATGAATGGGGCGCGTGGTATAACGTGGAAGAGGGCACCAACCCCGGCTTCCTTTATCAGCAGAACACCATGCGCGACGCCCAGGTAGCGGCTCTCACATTGAACATATTCAACAACCGGTGCGACCGCATCGCCATGGCCAATATTGCGCAGACGGTGAACGTGCTGCAATCCGTGATCCTCACCGAAGGGGATCAGATCGTGCTTACCCCCACCTATCATGTATTTGACCTTTACAAGGCTCACCAGAATGCCGTGCAGGCTGACACCTTCATCGAGGACGCCGGCAGCACCGAAGGGCTGAGCATCGCCCCTGTTTCTTCCTCCGCTTCGGTGAAGGAAGGCGTAATGACCGTGACCCTCTGCAACATGGACCCCGAAAACGAAAAGCAGATCACCCTGCGTGCGGCTGATTTTGACTTCACAGAGGTTTCCGGCCGGGTGCTGAGCGGAGATATGAACGATCATAACGATTTTGACGCTTCCCCGGTCCAGATCCGCCAGCTTGAAAACGCAAAGCTCCTGCCGGACGGAACGGTGCAGTTTACACTGCCTGCCTGCTCCGTGTGCGCCCTCACCCTGAAATAAGGAATGAGCAGTGAAAGCACCCGCCTGTGCAGGCGCTGCCTTCTGGAGGATATGGATGATCAGCGTTCCCTGTATGAGCTGATCCGGGAATATGTTTCCTCCCTTCCTGAAGGCATCCGCACAGAGGAGAGCGAATACCGCCGCAGACTCGCCCTTTGCCGTCAGTGCGCTTTTCTGATGGGAGGCACCTGTCAAAAATGCGGCTGCTATGCCGAGGCGCGCGCAGCAAAAAAGACAATGCATTGCCCCGACCCGGATCAGAAATGGTGATCCCCGGTTTGACTGTGTGCGGCACAAAAATAACCGTTTTTTCTGAAGGACTGAGCCGGGAAAACGGACAGCAAAAACCAGAACATTTCATTCAGGCATCACCTGGTCACAGTTCAATGCTCCGTATGGAATTGTGACCAGGTTTTTTGCTTATACGCATTCCATAGTCTTTCCGCCGCGAATCTGTTCACGAGCTGCCAAAAAGAAACGGCAAATCTGAGGAGAATCCACTGTTGTTTATCAAATTCAACTCCATGGCGCAGCACAATTATGCTCAATCATGTTCCCACAAAAAGCTCAAAAAAAGGTTTGACAAACCGCATATTATGTGTTATCATCTTCCCGTTGACCAGTGGAGAAGTCGCCTAGCTTGGTCGAGGGCGCACGACTGGAAATCGTGTAACGGGTAAAACCGTTCGAGAGTTCGAATCTCTCCTTCTCCGCCAAAGAAAGTCAGGGATCTAACCGTTCCTGGCTTTCTTTTTCGTTGTAGTTTCAAAATACCACTGTCGTATCAAGTGAGAAGGCAGACATCAAAAACGCACATATAAGAATGGGAAAAAATCTTTCCGTCATTATTGACGTTTGGCAAATTGCAATGGTATAATTATTAAGTCGATTGAAATATTATACGGTCGATTGAAATGGAAACGCGGAAAAAGCGCTCCTGTCAGTTCACAAAGAAAGGAAGATGCCGGAATGATCACATTTCTGATGGGTATTGCATTTCTCATTATAGGAGGATTTTTCTACGGGAAGTTTTGCGAAAAAATCATCCGTCCGGAGGATAACAGGCTGACCCCGGCAGAAGCGATGGCCGACGGCGTAGACTATGTGGCGCTGCCGAAATGGAAAAACTGTTTGATCCAACTGCTGAACATTGCCGGGACCGGGCCGATCCTGGGGCCGATCCAGGGCATTCTCTTCGGGCCGATCGCTTTTGTGACCATTCCGATCGGCTGCGTTCTGGGCGGCGCCATTCACGACTATATGACAGGCATGATCTCCATCAGAAACAAAGGGAATCAGATGCCTGAGCTGGTCAGAAAGTATATGGGCAAGGGCATCGGAAAAGTATATACGGTTTATCTTGGCTTTGTTCTGATTCTGGTAGCCGCAGTGTTTGTTTATACGCCGGGGGATCTTCTGGCCTCTCAGATCACCGGCAGCAATGGTACGGACAATGTGTGGCTCTGGATCATATACGGCCTGATTTTCCTTTACTACCTGATCGCCACCGTTTTCCCTGTTGACAAGATCATCGGCAAGATCTACCCGATATTCGGCGCGATATTGCTTGTTTCAGCTGTCGGCGTGCTGTCAGGGATCTTTATCAAGGGCTATCCCCTAACGGAGATCTGGAACAGCGGGAACCTTTTTAATTCGCATCCGCTGGGGCAGCGCTTTTTCCCTGTGTTCTTCATCACCGTTTCATGCGGCATTGTTTCCGGCTTCCATACAACCCAGTCGACGATGATTACCAGGACCGTGACGAAAGAAAAGCATGGGCGCGCGGTTTTCTATAACATGATGATCCTTGAGGGTATGATCGCCATGATCTGGGCCGCAGCCGCGATGGGGGTCTACAACATGGGCATAGCGGACGCCGCGACCCAGGCCGTCCCGGTGTTGAACATCATTTGCAGTGATTTTTTGGGCCCGGTGGGCGGATTTGTCGCGATGCTGGGAGTTGTGGTGCTTGCGATCACCTCCGGCGACACGGCGCTTCGCTCCGCAAGGCTGGCCATAGGCGAGACCCTGCATCTTCCACAGCAGAAAACGGGTCAGCGCATTTTGCTTTCTCTGGCAATTTCAACGGTCGTGATCGGCCTGTTGATCTTTGCCAAGACCAATGCGGAAGGCTTCAATCTGCTCTGGCGCTATTTCGGCTTCTGTAATCAGCTGACGGCCTTCCTGGCGTTCTCGCTTTTCACGATCTATCTGAAGCGCCATCATCGGAAGTATCTGCCCACCCTGATCCCCGGTGCCTTCTATCTGGCGGTGATCATCGATTATATTATGACTGCCTCCATCGGCTTCCGTCTGAGCAATCTTGCCGGCGACATTGCCGGAATCGCGGCTGTGCTGGTTTATGTGCCCTTCATGGTTCTGCACAAGTTTCCCGGCCCTGAAACGGAACTGACATGACCTGCGATCCGCCAGGAAAATTCTTATCTGGAGAAAATATCATTGGATCCATCCAAGCGAAACGAATCCTTTCCACAGATGAGACTTTGCCGGTCCGGAGAACTGAGCATGATGCAGAAAACACTTATGTGACATTTGGCCGCATCCCGCCAATATAACGGAAATGCGGCCTTTCCTTTCATGTTTTCATTTTGCATTCCACGCCCGAATACGCAAAAACTCAAGCAGATCGGTTTAATCGATCCCGGAAGTGCATAAGCCGTCTCCCAACCGTGCTTGAGCTTCCGTTTTTCAATGTGCATTTCATTGACATTCAAGTGCTTCGCTATTATACTCGTATTCAGGGTCATGATCTTTTTTACTTCCGTTGACATATTGGTTCCGTGGGAACAAGCCATACGGTGTACCAAATACCATCATTTCAGAGCTTCAGTATATTCAGACAAGTAATCCGGAAGGGAAAAGCTGATAAAATCATTGATTCGTAAATTGCTCAGGTACCCAATATTCAGAAAAATATTTCTTTATTTAAGTACAAGAATTTTTTTCTTCTATCTCATTCTTCGAAAGCACAATGATGAGATTTTTTATTCTTCTCAATGAGCGCAGAGGCGATATTTTATATTCGTTGGCTTTCTTAGATGATCTGAGAAAGAAATACAGATCTAAGAAAAAACGTTCCGATCTGTGATAAATTTGTTGGAAGCATGCTTTCTATGGGCATGGAAGCGGGATTTCTGCATACGAATTCTGCTGTTCATGGAGATCTCGGAATGGTTAAGCCGGGAGATCTGGTGATCATTTTGACGAAAAGCGGTTCAACAGCCGAATCCATTTATCTGACCGATATTTTAAAGAAAAGACCAGGAGTTCAGATTTGGCTTTTAAGTGGAAAAAAGCAAAGCCCTTTATCTGACATGCTGGAAAATAAAGTGATTTATTCATTGCGGCACGAGGGTGACCTGTGGAATATTCTGCCGAATAATTCAACAGCAGTTAATCTTATCATATTGCAAACATTGGCTATGGAACTGGCAAAAAGGTCAGGTGCGACACTGGAAGATTTCAAAGCGAACCATCCGGGCGGTGCGATAGGAGAAGCATTGAAATGAATGAATTGATACTTTCCTCTTTGGGGCACACATGGATCCTGGACTTGGATGGAACCATAGTAAAGCATAACGGATATAAGACGGACGGAATCGATTCTTTCCTCCCCGGCGCCGAGGAGTTTTTAAAGAACATTCCGCTCAATGACATGGTCATTATTCTCACATCAAGATCCGAGGAATACCGACATATTACAGAAGACTTTCTAAGAAGCCATGAAATTCGATATAATCATATGATTTTCAATGCACCGTTTGGTGAAAGAATACTTATAAACGATACTAAACCAAGCGGCTTAAAAATGAGTATATCCGTTGATGGCTGTCGTGATACGGCATTTATTCCATCAATAACAATTGATAAAAATCTATAAGGCATTTCCTGTTTGAGAAAACCGTTCGTTCCGCTCCGGCAGAACGCTGAATCCGCTCGGAACTGAGCAGTGTTTACTTCACGGATCTCCAATGGGCGGTAAGAAGGGGATGGATCCCGCAGCATAGGCGGTTTTCAGGAAAATGCCTCCCCTTTTTACATCCATATCCTGATCAAGTTCACTTAAGTCAGACTAAGTGAACTAAACGACAAACAGAAATTTGAGGGCACCATTTTATGAATATAGAAATCAATGAGAATGGGAACTGGTTTCACGGTTCAAATCAGAGATTCACAGTGCTTAAAAAGGGAAGCACAATAACACAGTGGCAGGCATTGGCCGAAGCCTTTTCTCATAAACCGAGCAGTTTGTCATATGAAGATAATGGAATCATCAAGCACAACGGGACTGAATACGGATATTTATATGTTATTGATGAACCAATCGTGATTGGAACAGATATCTATCCGCATCCAAGAACATCGATGGACAAGAATGCAGAATTTCTGACTGGGAGAGATTTGAAGGTAAAACTGGTAAGAGAATTGATGGTATAAGTCCGACAAATTCCGGTTGTCTGTGCCTTAAAGATCATTATTTCGATATAGTTCATCAATTCCTTCAACCTTTACATTGTTAAGAATTGATCATCATCCATTACATCAGAAAACCAAAATGAAGCGGAATCAAATCAACGTGCCAATACGTCAAAGAAGAATCGATCCTCCCAGCGGCGGTGAAGAGAAAATTCATGGGTCAGGTCTGTGATGTTATAGACTACCGTCCACTGGGTATTGCTGATGATGCTTTCCGGATTGGGCGCTGTGGAAGCGGCTTTTGCGGCTTCCCAGGCAATTTCTCCTCCGGCGGCGCTGCCGGCGGCATTAATGACAGCTTCAACTCTGTCACGGCGTTCCTTGCCCTGACCGTAGATGCCGTTCTTTTGACCGGAGATCACTTTATCCTCATACATGGCAAAATAATTGGTGATGGTCCTGAGGGGCGTTACGACCATCGGGCGATCTTCCTTCTCACAGTCCCATTCCACAACGCGCCCGTCACCGCTGGCATCTGTGATATAATAATGATAATCTCTTCCGGAGGTCGCCATATAGTCGTATTGGGCGATCATGTCCACCGCTTCCTGGGTCGTTGCGCATCTGTCCAGCACCAGACGGATCAGAACCGGAGTCGGCAGGACCGGCTTTCCGTTATTCTGCCGGGTAGGTTCGCTTGACAGGGTGAGCACCGCGATCGCCAGCCCCTTTTCATTCATGCCGTCCAAAGGGATCAGGGGAGCGACCAGCATGGCAGCCAGGGTCGTTTCGGATTCAAAGGGGTCGTTCATTCCCAGATTGCTCAGCGCGGAGAAGCAGACAGAGCTGTATCCGTTCCGGGGATGGCAAAAACACATCATCGCGGACGTGTCATATTTGAAATCATAATTCCGGCCCATGTAGATCTTCCCGTCATTCGCTTTCAGGGTAAAGGCAGTACAGCCAAAATTGGGCGCTTCGATCTTAACAGGAATGCCGGGCAGGGCTTCATTGAGGAGCAGACCGACCATGCCCTGATCATCAAGCTCACCAAATGGAGTCAGATGATCGATATCGTAATCGTAGAACACTTCCATTGAGTACAGATTCAGCATGTCATCATAATCAGTCAGCTTCTGAATGGAGGCAATCGTCTGCCGCCTTTCCTCGGAAAGAAGAGGCGCGTTTTCTTCCGCAGCGGCAATGCCGGAACACAGGCAAAGCACGGTGCACATGAGCAGCAGGATAAATCTTATCATTTTCATTTTCCTCTCTTTTCTTCATGTTCATTTGAAACCGCACAGAATTTCCCCTTTGATGTATCACATTTCGCGTTTTCTGCGCTTCGTTATAACGAAATTGTAACATAATGTCAGCCCAGATGCAAGAAAAACCGTTACGGTGATTATTTATTCGGTTACGGTGATTATTTATTCGGATGCTCAATATGGATATACCCGTCGATCATTTTCTTTTCCTACTTCATCAAAGCCCAGCATAAGGCAGCTCCTTGATCAGACATTCCGCAGCAGCATGAATATCCTCATCCTCCGGCAGTTCTCCATTCCTTGCACAGCACTCAAACTCATCCACGATATTCTCGATCAAAACCATATCAATGAACAGCGGCAGCTGCGCCAGCAATTCATCGGGAATATCCGTCTCCGTCCGATACCCGGCAAGGACAGTATCAAAATAATGCCGCATATACGCCATCCGTTCGTCAGTGCCTGAAAGATGCCTGCACCAGCCTTCTCCGTGCGTCCACAGGTTGGCCAGATCAAACATATACCAGCAGTTCATGCAGTTGTCAAAATCAAATACGGTGATCTTACCGGTCTTCATATTGATGTGATAGTTCCCATCGCTGAAATCGAAGTGAACCATTCCATATATTTGGGGATCGACAGGCAGAGTATCAAACAGTTCAAGACGACGGAAAATCAAGGCTTTCAAAGCCTCATAACGGTCAGAAATCAGCCCGTCGATGTAAATCCTGTTGTATTTTTCCCTGTAGCTCATACGGGGATACTTTGGGTCATATTGCTTTGACAGCCGATGGAGGATGCCAAGCACCCTGCCGCAATTGAAGAAATACTCTTCCAACGGTACGCCTTCCCGATAGCGATATCCATTATCTGAGAGCAGCATTCCTTCTGCATACTCAAACATGCACAAAAACACAGGTCGTCCCTTCTGTTCGAGCCGTTCCACAAACCTGTGGTTAAAGGACTCGATAACATCGGCTACGGGCGCACCGTTTTTTGCAAGGTAATGAACAAAGGCGGTTTCTGCCAGATAATCAGCTTCTGTCCGGTCCGTCAGTGCGGAAACCCGCAGCACCCTTTTCTTTCCAACAGCCGAAGTGATGACAAACACGATATTGCGTCCGCCATCATGGCCGGGTACACGGTCGATCTCACAGTTTTCCAGTGAATATAACCGTTCCGCCTGCATAAGGATCCATTTCTCATCCATCAATATACACCGCCCCGATCATCATACATGCTCCCCGCTGCAGGATCGCATTCATCCGCTCGACAGTTCAGCACCTTTCCATACCATATTACAGCATAACACGGTTTTCCTGTTTTTATTTGCGGGAATTTGTCCTGACGGCATTCTTTGAGCATTTGTTATAACCCTGCGCGGCATTTTGACCATATTAACCGGAATGATTCAAAAGATCACTATTGAATCGCACGAAATAAAGTAATACAATAATAGGCAGTATAAGAAAGGTGTAAAATACAAGGATATCTATGTTGGAAATCAAAGAAGCAACAACAAAAAAAGAAAAAATAGAGTTTCTCGAACTGCCGAACAGGCTCTATAAAAACTGTCCTTGCTTCGTTCCGCCATTCTATACGGATGAGAAAAAGATTTTTGCCAATAAAAGGGCGAAAGACGGAAGTGCTGAGTCGGTTTTTTTTATTGCGTATGAGAATGGACAGGCGATCGGCAGGATCCAGGGGATCTGCCATCACCTGAGCAATGAAAAGCGTTCGGAAAAAAGAGTTCGCTTCACCCGCTTTGACTGCATAAACAGCAAGGAAGCGGCAGCCGGGCTGTTTGAGCGTCTTGAAGCCTGGGCCGTTTCGCTTGGAATGGATACGGTGTGCGGCCCGCTGGGGTACTCGGATCTGGATAGAGAAGGACTGCTGATCGAAGGCTTTGATCAAATGTCCACCTATGAAGAACAGTATAATTTTGAATATTACTCAGAGCTTCTGGAAGCAAACGGATACAGGAAGGAAAAGGACTGGCTGGAATACCGCCTGTCCATTCCCGTGAAAGAAGACGAAGAACTTGAACGCATGGCGGATTTTCTTCTGCGCAGGTACGGTTTGAAATACGTAAGCGCAGGAAACTTCAAAAAAATGTGCAAACTATACTATAACGAATTTCACGATGTTTTGGAACGCGGCTACGCAAACCTTTACGGAACGGCTCCTTTAACGGAGGAAATGAAGAAAGAGCTTCTGAAAACGCTGGTGGCACTCCTCGATAAGCGGTTTGTAAGGCTCGTAACGGATAAAGACGGAGAGCTGGTGTATTTTGCAATTGCTCTTCCTTCATTAAGCAGGGCGCTTCTTCATTCAGGAGGACACATGAGTATCCCGGTGCTTTTTAAGCTGTTAAAGGCAAAAATGCATCCGGAAGTAATCGACCTGGGATTGGTCTCCGTTTCGGAAAAATACAAGGGAAAAGGCGTTGGCAGCCTTCTTGTCCGTGATATCATAGGACTGATGAGATCAGAAAACGTTCCCTATGTGGAAACCAATCTGTGTCTTGAGGATAACTACGCGATCCGTAATCTGTGGCATCAGTTTGACAGTGTTCAGCACAAGAGAAGACGCGCATATGTAAAGCAGCTATAACGGAGGAAGAATCATGCTGGAAACAATCATATCCATTCTTGCAGATCGGTTCAAGGTTGACAAAGAAACGATCACAAGAGAAACCGAACTCATAAAAGATCTGGGAGCAGACTCCCTTGAACTGGTCCGCCTTTTGATGATCCTGGAGAATGACTACGGAGTATATATCGACGATGACCGGGTCCAGGGCATCCGTACAGTCGGAGACGTTGCAGATATTGCCGAATCTGCAGCCGGAAAGGATCATCATGAAAATGAAAGGGGATGAACAGAATTTCTTCCGGTTCGACTTTCTGAAAAAGCCCGAAAAATGGAAAAGCTTTGGTACTGTACCGGAATTTCTTTCCGATATCAGCGGTTACGGCAATATACCGGCAATCTGCTTTGGTGAAAGCCTGTCCGTAACCTATTCAGAACTTTGCAGCGATATCTGCGGGATGTGCGGACACTTTGAAAAGATCGGGTTACTCAGATCAGGCAACGTAGGTTTATGTGCTGAAAACGGATATTATTTTATCGTCGTTTCCCTGGCACTGATGGCTTACGGATGCTGTGCCGTGCTTATACCGCCATCATTTAAGGGAAATATACCGGAAACACTTATCAGCAAGTATGACCTTTCGCTGATTTTCGTTAAGGAAGAGGATATACAAAACGCTGAAACCGTTTTTGCCGGTGACCCCTTACTGCATCGCGGCACGGCTTCAAAAGCTGCCATAAAGGGAGATATTGACCCGGAAAGCCCCGCGTGTATATTCTTTACCGGAGGAACGACGGGAAAATCCAAGGGAGCCGTTCTTTCACACCGCGCATTGCTTCGCGGAACCGCAAACTGGCAGTACAATATGTTCTCGCTTGAGCATGAGGAGAGCTTTCTGGCGCTTCCTCTCACTCACGTTTTTGGCTACATCAGAAACTTCCTTGTCAACCTGCTTCTGGGAAATACAGTTCATTTCAGCACCGGGATGCGGAATTTCTTCAAGGATATGATGCGTATCCATCCGAATGAAACCGTGATGGTGCCAAAGATGGCGGATCTTCTTCTGGATACTATAGAAAGAAACGGAACAGGCGTCACCGGCGGAAGGCTGACCACGGTCGTTTCAGGAGCCGCGCACGTACCGGAATTCCTGATCCGCGGTCTTGACCGGTATGGGATCCATGTATATCCGGGATACGGAATGACAGAAACAGCAAATCTGACCAGCGGCAATCCTGTCCCTTTGCAGAAAACGGGATCAGTCGGGCCGCTCTATCCGTATCAGGAGGCTCAGATCATGGACGGCGAGCTTCTTCTTAAGGGACAAAATCTTTTCAGCGGATACTATGCAGATCCTGAGCTTAACCGTGAAGCATTCAGCGGAGGCTGGTTCAAAACAGGCGACCTTGCCCATTTTGATTCAGACGGTTTTCTATATATCACCGGACGCGTCAAATCGCTGATCGTGCTCCCGACAGGAGAGAAAATATCTCCCGATGAAATGGAGATCCGGGTAAGTGAGATCGACGCTGTGCGCGACGCGCTTTTATATCTGAAGGAACAGGAAGGTGTGGGCGGAAAACTGTGTCTTGAAGTCACACTGCGGCCCGAAATTGTGGAAAAGCTTAACACAGACGGAAAAAATGCAGAAAAATACGTGACCGAAATGATACGCGAGAAGATTTCCGGAATGCCGGACTGCTTTAACCCGGCTTCGATCGTGATCCGGGACCGGGACTTTGACAGGACCCCCTCCATGAAGATCAAACGTCCGTAAAGAGCATGAAGGAAAACTCATGAAAAAAGACAGCGCGGGATAAAGGAGCGTCAATGGAAAAAGAAGTGATAAAGGTCGGTGGGCTGGTAAAGTGTTTCCAGCTTGAAAACATGACCCAGACCATACTTGATCACATCAATTGTGTGATTTACAGAGGGGATTTTACCGTGATCATGGGTGCCAGCGGAAGCGGCAAATCCACACTCCTTTATGCTCTTTCCGGAATGGATACGGTAACGGAAGGGCAGGTCATTTTTAACGGAACGGATATTACGAAATTATCCTCCGATGAAATGGCCATGTTCAGAAGAGATCATTGCGGATTTATTTTTCAGCAAAGATGCCTTATCGGTTCCATGAACGTACTGAACAACGTTCTTGCAGCCGGATTGCTTAAAAAGGCGGATAAAGAAGAGCTTGTAAAAAGGGCAAAGGAGCTTCTCTGTGCAGTCGGCATAGAAGAACACACCTGGAAAAAATATCCCACCCAGATCTCCGGCGGTAAAGGTGCGAGGGTCGGGATCGTCCGCGCTCTGATCAATGAGCCGGAGGTGTTGTTTGCCGATGAACCCACAGGGTCTCTTAATTCAAAATCGGGCGAGGATGTGCTGAACCTCTTTACGGAATTCAATAATAAGGGGCAAAGCATCGTCATGGTAACGCACGATATCAAATCAGCCTTAAGAGGAAACCGTATTCTGTATCTGAAGGACGGAAAAATCGTGAATGAATTGTACCTTGGTTCGTATAAAACCGATGACGAATACAGAAAAGAGAAACTGGATCAGTTCCTCAATAAGATGAAATGGTGAATATGCTGAACAAAACTTTTCTTGTTATCCGGCCTAATATCAGAAAAACATACAGACAGCTGATCGCTGTGTTTTTTCTGGTGCTCATTGCGTCGCTTTTACTGAATATGGTCCTGGTTCTGAAACTGGATTACAATCAGAATTTTGAAAGAGACGCAGCCAGACTGAACGCCAATCATTTCAGGATCGCATATACAGACGTGTATCTCCGTGACTGCATGGATATGCTTGCTGATTGTCTTAATGAAGATGCAAGAATCAAAGGTTTTGAAATTGACCGCGGATTTATGGGAGAAGGAGACATCGAATCTCCAAACGGCTCGATCAGCTCGCTGATCGTACTGGAAAAGTATTCGGATGCGGAAAAGGAACGGATCGACCGATTCGAGATCCTTGAGGAAGATATCCATATCACAAACGGAGCTTATGTCAGTTATTTTTTCAAAACTCTTGGAATGAAAACAGGAGATAACTGTTCCGTTTCGATAGGAAATAATTCCTTCGAATTTCCGATCCGGGGCTTTTACAATAATCCCATGCTCGGAACGGTCAACTGCAGCGGAATCGCCTGTCTGTTAACCGATAAACTGTATGACGAAATTCTAAAAGATAAGCAGGAATCCTATCTTATCAAAGTACAATGCCGGGACAGGGAGAAGATCACAGAGGTCTTCAACGATACTGTAAATGCATTTGGCAGCCTGAGCCCCACCGGATATGTATGCCGCACAGCATTTGCAGACGAGGTGGGAGCATCCCGATATACCAATGCCAATCTTTTCAGGATCATACTTACATTTACCTCGGTCACAATGATCCTGATCACGCTTGCAGTCATAGCGATCGTCATGTCCAACTACGTAAAGGAAAATATCAGGGTTTTTGGAACCTATAAGGCCATCGGCTACACATCACTTTCCCTTATTGTTCCCATGCTTTTTGAAGTGGCTCTTTTGTGTCTTGCTGCGAGCCTTATCGGAATCGGTTCATCCTATGCCGTGCTTCCGCTCATCAATCATGCGCTGGAAAGCCAGTCAGGGGTTCCGTATACGGTCCGCTTCCTTGTTATTCCGTGCATCGTGACCCTCGTGATCTGCGAACTCACGTCGCAAATAAGCACCTATCTTTCTGTGCGCAAGATCAGAAAGATTTCGACCGTTCATGCGATAAAGGATCCCAGGGAGAGCGCGAAAAAAAAGCCTGACATATTAGCGCTTGAAAAAACGAACCTTCCTGTAAATGCCGCTCTCGGCTTTGACACAGCATTCAAATCCGCATCCCGAAGCATTCTTCTGGTTCTTACATCCATGGGGATCACTTTCCTGCTTGGCATATCCCTGTTCATTTATCAAAATCTGATCGTAGATAACACGGATCTTGTAAAGGCGATCTGCGGAGAGATCTCGAATTATATCGTAAGTGTTGACACGGAGGATGAAGACAAATTGATCGGCTTCCTTCAGGATGATGACAGGGTCGATCTTTTTTACCTGTATCAGATGGAAGACCAGGTCCCGGATGTTTATCCTGTCATCTGCTCCATCGGAGTTGATAAAGATGGATTTGTTTCAAACCTTGACTATCTGATCGTGAAAGGCAGATTCCCGAATGCCGATGATGAAATAACGTTAAATCAATTATACGCAACCAGAAACGGCCTTCGTCTTCATGACGAGATCATCTTCACCCATGACGGAAAAAGGGATTCCTACAAGATCGTCGGCTTCAACCAGGGCGCGTCAAGAAACGGAGTGGAAGGATATTTCACAAGAGAAGGCCTTGAAAAAATAAGCAGCAATGAAGGTGTCACATATTACGTATTCCTTCGCAGCATCGACGAAGAAAGCAGCTTCCGGTCTGATATCATGGAGAAGATCCCGATCCAGTATATGATAAACAGCCGTTTGAACGTTTCCAGCATAGTCGATATGTATATGCTTATCCTGATCGTTCTGGCGATCGTTCTGTGCATCATCAGCGCATTGATAGCAGGCTTTGTAACCTATATCCTCCTCTCGCTCCTGCTCAGCAGTAAAAGACGCGAGCACGGCATATTGAAGGCGATCGGATATACAACAGGAAACATCGTGCTTCAGGCAGAGCTCAGCATCCTTCCGTTTACGGCTTTGGGAGCAGCGGCGGGACTGGTTCTATCCAGAAAGAACATAGGGATCCTTGTAAGCCGGGCACTCAATTCGATCGGGATCTATGACTTTGGAAACCCACTGAAGGTTTCCTATCTTATCATCCTCTGGCTGGTTTTGGTGATCCTGATTGCATGCTTCACAGCGTTTTTATGCCGCCCGATCTCAAAGATCAGTACACGTGAGCTTTTTAACATGGAATAACAAAAGGAGCGCAAAATGATCGAACTCAGACACTTAAAAAAGCAATATGATATGTCAACACCGCTGATCGATGTCAATGCCACCATTCATGAAGGTGACATTATTGCCGTGATCGGTCCATCTGGAACAGGAAAATCAACACTGCTCCGCTGCATCAACCTCCTTGAAGCCCCAACATCGGGGCAGATCTTTGTGGATGGCGAGGAGATCACAAGCCCGAAATGTGATCTGAGGAGCATCCGCCATAAGATCGGAATGGTGTTTCAGTCCTTTAACCTGTACGAGCATCTGACCGTTGTTGAAAACTGTATGCTGGCCCAGACGGTTCTGCTTAAACGAACGAAAAAAGAAGCCTATGACAAGTCCATGGAGCTGCTGCTTTCGGTCGGTATGGAGGCTGCCGCCCTGCAGTATCCGTCAAATCTTTCCGGTGGGCAGAAGCAGCGGGCGGCGATCGCAAGAACACTGTGTACTGATCCTGAAATCATTCTGTTTGACGAACCGACTTCCGCTTTGGACCCGCTTTCCGTAAGGGAAGTAGAAAAGGTCATTGAGGATCTTGCCCGGCAGGGGCGCACAATGATGATCGTCACGCACAGCATGGATTTCGCACGCAGAATATCAAACCGTGTATTCTACCTGGATCAGGGCGGAATATATGAGGAAGGAACACCGCAGGAAATTTTCGAGGCGCCCAAAGGGATCCTGACGCAAAGATTCATCCATCAGCTTCATACCCTCAAAATCATTTTGAGTGAAGAAAACCGCGATATTCCAAATGAATTTGCAAAGATCTTTTCTTTCTGCAGGGAATGCGGAATAGACAAAGATCGGACATTTAATGCCTGCAATATTTTTGAAGAAGGGGTGAATATCCTCTGCCGGTACGCTTACGGTAAAGAAAGAACCGTATGCATCACGATCAACTATAATATGTCATTGGATGTGCTTCAGCTTTCATTTGCACCGTATTCCCTCACAACAGATCCTGGCATAAAACAGACGATACTCGAATCCATAGAGTACAAGCTGCTGCTGTACTATGCTAAAGAACACCGCACAGAACCGTCTGAGAATGGAGCCGGCGTTCAGTACATCTTTAGTATATAAGAAATGGGGATGAATAAGGTGAAAAGATTCATTTCGGTTTTGATCCCGGTGTGTTTTCTGTGTCTTGTGTTTATCCTTCTTCCAAGAAGCGAAAACAACAGAGCACAGCTTTCTTCCTTTGATGATCTGAACGGCCTGACAGTCGGTGTGCAGAACGGTGTAAACTATGATCTGATCCTGCAGGAGAAATATCCTGAGGCTAAACCCGTATTATTCAGCGATTTTGAAACAATGAATCAGTCGCTGCTTCAGGGAAAGATCTCCGCTTTACTGACAGAATCCGTCAGCTTTCCGACAGATAAAATCGAGCATCCGTCCTTTATCGCTCTGGACGGTTCACTTGAACAGGTCGGAAACCATATGATCTTAAAAAATGACATCCAGGGACGGGCGCTGGCAGCCCAGCTTAACGAATATATCGCTGCCTACGCTGAAAACGGCACGCGCGAAAAAATGTACTCATACTGGTTTACCAATTATGAACGCGGAAAGGTCTCTGTAGATAAATCCGGCATCACAGGTGAAAACGGGGTGTTGACGTTTACTGCGGAAGCAGGTTATGAACCCTCCTGTTTTGCCGGAGGCGATGGCGAACTGATCGGCTTTGATGTGGATTTCATTTACCATTTCTGTCGGGAATATGGCTATGAACCTAATATCATCCCTCTTGAATATGATGCCATGAGCGCAGCCGTTGTCAGTGGAAGATGCGATGCAGCAATCGGCATCGTAATGGATGAGGAACGTGAAGAAGAAGTATACTTTACGGATGCATATTATCATTACGATGTTATCGCCGTGTATAACGGCGAGGAGGTTAAAAACGGCAGCTTCTTTGAGAATCTGATAAACAGCTTCAACAAGACCTTTATCCGCGAGAACCGCTGGAAAATGTTTCTGGAAGGTTTTGAAACGACCCTTGTCATAGCGGTTCTTGCCGTTATATTCGGAAGCGGGCTGGGCCTTTTGCTGTATCTATGGTGTTTACACGGGAAAAAGGCAGAACGGAAGATTACAAACGGAATGTGCTGGCTGATGAACAGCACCCCTACGATTTTGCTGCTGATGGTTCTGTATTATATTGTATTCAGCCAGTATACATTAAGCAATGTCTGCACTGCGGTGATCGGATTTTCGCTGCAGTTTGGCTGCGGTTTCTATGAGCGGATCGTCTCCGGCGTAAATGCTGTAGGGATCGGGCAGGAGGAAGCAGCAATATCACAGGGCTTCTCCAGGAACCAGACGTTCTTCCGTATTCAGCTCCCGCAGGCAAAAAAATTTTTTATAGGTGCCTATGAGGGGGACGTGATCTCGCTGATCCTGGAAACATCCGTTGTCGGTTATATCACCGTAATGGATCTTACGAAAATGAGCGACCTTGTACGGGCCAGAACCTATGAGCCTTTCTTCCCGCTCATCGCCACGACCCTGATCTATTTCCTGCTGATTTGGCTTGTCACTTTTCTGGTCAGACAATTGTCCTCTCTTTGGGATAAAGCGGGCAGAATGAGCAAAGCTTCTCTGGAAAGATTAAGGAACCGCTGATCTATTCGGCGCCAGCGCTGAAGATGGCTTTTCTGTAAGCGAAATCATGCAAAAATAAACAGTTTTCCAAAGAAATCACGCACAGGCGTTTCCCATGCGTTCATCTTTGGAAAACCGCTCTTTTCGATGCAGCGACTTCCCTGACGATCCTATCTATCTGATCTCATACTAAACGAGTTTTAAAACTGAACAGATGCGCCGCATATTTTTCTCTCTGGCTAAGCTGAATGGAGGGAGGCGTACGTGAAACGTACGTTGATCGGAATGAAGCAACGCCAGAGGGGAAAAGCTGCAAGCAAATGTTGGGTTTTTAAAATGAGTTTAGTATAAGCCAGCCCTTCTTTTCAATTCATTCCTGGTTCCGGTTTTCACGGGCGGAGCACTGACGCGAGCAGCCGGTCGATCCCGGCCTCCATCCGGAAAAAAGTTTCTGATCGGGTCCGGTTCTCATATTTCCCGGCAGCATGGTTTTCCATCACAAGTTGATAACGTTCAATTGCTTTCATTATACAACATTGGCAACCCCGTCGATCTCAGGCGGGAAAGACTCGTTGATCAGGCATATTTTTTCATCGGTGATCACTTTCCGGAAAAAGCCGCCCATTCCGCTCATAAAGCGGAATAAAAACAGGATGCTCTTTCAGATGCTCATTTGGAGTATGCAGCGTAAGATAAAGCTGTCCCTCTCTGGTGCCAAACACCATGCCATGGCCTCCGTCCTTCCTGAACAGAGGCTCCAGCTGCTCCCAGGGTCCAAAGATCTCCCCGCTTTTCGATAATGCCAGGCCTTCCGTGTATCCTTCCTCGGAAAAGCTGGCCCAAAGGCACAAAAGGGTACCGTCTCCGCATAAATGCAGGAAAGGTCCATCTGTCACACAACCATTCACCCCGCTGGAATGGTGCATCGTTTTGCACCAGGGGGCCTGAGAAGCGGTGAACATCAGCTCCGGTTCTCCCTGAGGCTGTTTCAGATCCATCGTCAGGGGCAGGGCCAGGATCTGCCCGTCCCCCGCCTGGACCCATTCATGACAAAACACCATATAGGGCTTTCCCTCCCGGGATACATGGAAGGTGCCGTCCAGACACTCCCAATCCCTCGGAGTTACGGGCCCGTCCGACCAGGGAATAAAGGGCCCTCTGGGCGTTTCAGCTCTCAGGATCTGCGTGCCGCGGCAGCGTTCCGGGCTTTTGAAGCTGGCAAACATATAGTAAGCCCCCTGCCACACATGCACCTCCGGCGCCCAGTAATTCCGGTCCGCCCAGAAGGTGCCGTCATTATGGAAGCACTCTGCTGGGCCTTCCCACTCTGAAAGATCCCGGCTGAAATACACATCAAACCCGTCTGCCGGGCCCCAGCAATCCGCTCCCCGGGTGCCGTAAAGATAATATCCTTCTTCCGTGACCAGCACAAAGGGATCCCTGATGTTGATCATTTCGGTTTTCATATTCTGTCTCCTTTCATTGCCGGTTCTCAAAGGCCTGCATCAGCGGCTGCAAACGGCTGCGCCCGGTAAAAAAGCAGGCGTTTTCCGTACGCGCCAGCACATAAAAATCATCATACGGCTCATAGGTCACCATAACCCCGGTGCCGTCCTTCAAACGGTAGACCAAAGTGAGCAAAGGCTCCCGTTCCGGCTGCTTTTCCATGCAGGGTTTATCCAGAAGGATACCGACTGCGGCACGGTAAAGCTCCGAGAAGCGTGCCGCAGAAACTGTTTCCCCATTCACACGGTAGTATTCCTCCCCGGCTTCCCCCACATTTTCCAGCGTTATTTTTTCTTCTCCCGCTTGCACCGTCAGCACAGACACATCCTGGGCATTGATCAAGCGCACAAAGGGGTCCAGCAGATAATCCGGAGTCGCGCTTTCCAGAAAAAGCAGATGTTCTCTGTTAACAAGGTATACGTCCGTTCCCCGATCCATGCACGCATAGACCTGCCCGTTTTCCGCGTCCGCCCCTATCCGGATATCGCGGATCGTGCCGTCCTGAAGCACCAGCACCAGTCTGTCGGCCCGGTCCATTCCGTAAAATGCCGCGTCCTCCGCTTCTTCCATCGTGCCCGCGTAAGACATCGCCTCAAGCCCGGCAATGCCGGTGATCAGACGCCCGATCCCCGCGGCATTGCCCGGATGGGAAAAAGGGGATGAGATCTCCCAGCCGGTTGCACCGTTTTCCGTTCCGGTGCGTTTCACGATCCACTGCACCCCATCCAGCACATAAGCCGCCTGGACCGCTTCCGACGTCTCCGCCAAAAGCTTTCCCGGCAGCCAGTGCTTTTCCTTCAGGGAACCCAGCATCAGCTTTTTCAGATCCGCCGGGGCGGTATACACTGCCTGATCCTCTCCTGAAAGAAGAAAGCAGGAAGCGCCGTCGGCCGTTTCGTCTCCGATGCGCAGCTCCGTTTTTTTCCCGCTGCTCCAGTTGATCTCGATCACCCCGTCAGGAGAAAGCAGGCCGCAGGCATCCTTATCGATGCCTTCATATCTTCCCGTCACCGGCAGATGCTGCGCCAGCACCATCACCGTCTGGAAAAAGGACGGAGACAGCCTGAAGCTTTCATTACCCTCCACCAAAACGGGCTGTCCCAGGGCGTTATAAACGCCCGCCAATTCCCCTGACGGATAGAAAGCCAGATCGCTCTTCAATAAATAGCTTTCCCCCGGCAAGGTGACACGCATGCTCTCAAACTGGTCAAGAGGCCGCTCATACAGAAAGAACCATCCGTTTTCCTCTTCGGTACTATTCTCCGTTAATACCGTTTTTCCTGTTTCCGGTTCCCCGCTCAGGAAAAAAACCGCAAAAGTCAGGCAAAGCAGAAAAGTCAGAATGAAAAGGACGCGGCCTTTTTTCATGTGCGGCGCCTCCTTGACAAAAGCACTCCGATCATCGTAAGCAGCACAAGAGCAGGCATGAAAAAGCACAGAAGAAGAGAAACCGTGTTCTTTTCCGCGTCATTATCAAACACGATCAGCCGGGCCGGCAGCTGCTTTACCCCGGCATCCAGGGAATACATGACTTCCCGGTCCGTCATATACCGGATCACCCCAGAGATCAGGGAAAGATTCCCGCTGATATCCTGAATGCTGACAGGCGTTTCCCCGGTGCTTTCATCCATACACGCTTCAGCAGAGGAAAGAAGAAAGATGCGGGTCCCCGCGCTGCTTTCGCTTTCACAGGCCAGGATGAAGCTGCCCACCGTATCCTCCTCACTGCTTTCCCCGCTCGGAAGGGAAGGATCCCTGTGCAGCACCGCATCCAAAGAAGTGCGGAGCAACACCCGGTGAACCACCCCCGGCCGGCTGCCGGGCACCTTCAGGGCAGAGGAACGCGGCAGGATCGGCTGCGTCGTCATTTCCTTCAGGATCCCGTTATCCGGTTCCGCCGCAGGAGACAGCCAATCCGTGCGCTCAGCATAAAACGCGGTCGCAGAGGCTTTTTCTTCCGTCAGACCCGCGCAAAAGCCCAGGCCGTACAGATCCAGAATACCGTTCAGATGCGTCAGGTTTTCCACCGGCGTATCCGCTCCCGCAGCCACGGCGAGCTTTCCGCCCTCCTGCAGGAAGGCAATCAGCTTTTCCGCCTCCAGCTGCGTCAGGTCGGTTTTCGGGTCCACGATCAGAAGAAGATCCCGGTTTGTCAGCTCGGCAGTATACAAACTGCCGTCTGAAACCGTGAGTCCCATCGCATGCAGCTGCAGGGCAAGGCGGGAGCAGCGCTCCGTTCCCGCTTCACCGTGTCCCAAAGAAAACACCGCCCGTACCGGGGTTTCAAGGCACACATCGGCAATGCCGCCGATCAGACAGGCTTCTCCGCAGTATACTGTGTAGATCTCCTCCCCGATCCTGCGGGAAAACAGAAAATCCTTTGCTTCCAGACGGGTGATCCGATGCTTTTCCGCGTTTTCAGCAAAACAGGTCCCATCAGGCACCCCGCTGATATCGCCTCCGTTCAAACGCCGAAGCAGCTGAGGCTCACGAATGGGATCCACAAAACGGAAAGTCAGCTTTGAACAAACCGCGCTCATTTTCTGCAGCGTTTCAGTTTGCAGATCGCGAAGATACTCTTTCTCCCCCGAATGCACCGCCCACACGGTCACCGGCTCAGTAAGGGAGGAGAGCCGTTCCAGCGTATAGGGGCTCAGGGAAGAAAGCCGGCTCTGGGACACATCCAGCTTCAGATAATATTTCTTTTCCAGTCTTTCCGCCCCCATCACGGCCAATACAAAAAGCAGCACCGCCATGATCACAGCCAGCACCCGGAAAACGGAAAATGGGATCGTTTTTTTCATGTGTTTTTCCTCCCGGAAACTCGTTTTCCCTCCAAAGACAGCACGGTCAGGAACACCAGGAGCGCGATAAAAGCCGCAAAGACGATCATGTCAGACAGGCCGATCAGCCCATTCGCCAGATCCCCCAGCCGGTTCGTTCCCGGTAAAATTCGGAGAACTGTTTCCGCAAAGGCAAAGGAGGGCATCCCGGGAAGATACTGCTCCGCAAGATAAAACAGCACGTTCACGCTCAGCGTGATCAACCCTGCGGTGATTGGTGTGCGGCAAAGGGCGCTGATCAGCATTCCACTGGAGAGCATGCAGCACCCGGAAAGAAAATATCCCAGAAACACACACGCTGTTTCCGCAAAGGAGACCTCGGCATATCGGGAAATAAACACAAACATTCCCCCGGTCAGCACCATCGCGGCTGCCAGCATAAGGCAGGCGGAGAAGAACTTTCCCAGCACGATGGAAAGAAGCCGCACCGGAGCCGTTAAAAGCAGCTGATCCGTTTTCATGCGTCGTTCCTCCGCAAAAAGACGCATGGTCAAAAGCGGCGCGATCAGCAAAAAAGGAAGCTGCATCGCGGAAAGGGTCAGGTTTGCACTGGCGCTCATCTCCTGGCCGATATTGATGAGCACAAAGACCACGCCGGATAATAAGGTATACATGGCCAGAAAAATATAGCCCGCAGATGTGCGGAAATATCCTCCAAGCTCATGAAACAGCACCGCCCTCATCTTCTTTCCTCCCCATTTCCGGTCAGTTTCACGAAGGCATCCTCCAGGGTGCCCCTTTCCGGTACCATTTCGAGAAGCACCATCTCCTGTGCGGCGCACATACGGAATACTGCCTCCCGCACATCCGCATCCTGTTCACAGAAAACCCGGTAATCATACCGTGAATCCGCATTTCCGGTACACTCCGCCTGAACGACACCCTGTAAGCCGGAAAGCAGCGGGGCCGGATCAAAGCAGGAGCGGATGCTTACCAAAAGCATGTTCCTGTTCCCAATCAAATATGTCATGGGCCCGTCAAAGCACAATTTCCCCTGATTGAGCACAAGTGCCCTTTCACAGATGCCGGTCACCTCTCCCAGGATATGGGAAGAAAGCAGCACGGTTTTTTCTTTTCCGGCCGCCCTGAGAAGGTCTCTCATGCCGATCATCTGCAGCGGATCCAGGCCGCTGCCGGGCTCATCCAGAATAAGCAGCGGCGGATCTCCGATCAATGCCTGTGCAAGACCGGTGCGCTGTCGGTAACCCTTGGAAAGGTGACCGGCCAAACGTCCGGCATGATCGGAAAGCCCGGTCAGCTCCAGCACACGCCGTACCTCCTTCCGGATCCCGGCTGCGGGCAGCCGTTTTAAGCGGGCACAGTAGCGCAGATACTCCTCCACCGTCATATCCGCATATAAAGGAGGCGTTTCCGGAAGATAGCCGATCTGCCTGCGGGCAGCCACCGGATCCTCCGCTATGTTTTTTCCGTCAAGGATCACTTCGCCCCCGCTCATTGAAAGATAGCCGGTCAGAATGTTCATCAAAGTGGATTTTCCCGCGCCGTTCCTGCCAAGCAAAGCCGTAACGCTGCCCTGCTCCGCAGTAAAGGAAATATGATCCAGTGCTTTCACGCTTCCGTAACTTCTGCTCACTCCGTTCACCTGAAGCCATGCGTTCATTTTTCTTCCTCCTTCCTGCGGCGGTACTGCAGCGGAGTTTGCCCCGTCTTTTGCCTGAAGCGGCGTATGAAGGAGCTGGCATCATAATAGCCTACCTGTTCGGCGATCTCCTTCACAGGCAGATCCGTCTCATCCAGCAGCTTGCGCGACATTTCCACGCGCAGCATGGTCAGATATTCGAGCGGAGTCATTTTCATTTCTTCCTTGAACACCATGCTCAGCCGTGCCATAGGCATCGAGAAGGTCTCAGAGATCGCGCTGATGGACAGTTCCTTATCCGTGCAGTGCTCCCGGATGAATCCTGCCACCTCATCCATCATGCCGGGTGTTTTCGCCGCTTCCTTTTCACCGCCCGTTTCCTCCAGAATAAAGCCGCACAGCTTCCTGAGCAGCTCGCTCAGGTCATCCGCGCTGGAACAACCGGTGAGCGACAGGATATCATACACCTCATGTGCGTCCCGCTCCCGGGTCAGCTTTTCAAGATGCTCTCTGAGCAGAGTCTCGATCACCCCGTTATAGATCAGACGGAATGCAAAAGGCGACATATTGGTGCCCTTCAGGAATTGCAGCAATTCCTCAATTTTGGCATTGAGCATGTCCGCATCCCGCAGGAGCAGAGCATGGCTGATGCCGTCGGTGATCCGTTCCGCCTGCGGCATCACGCCGGAGATGCTCGGTGAAATATCCCGGTAATGCATCAGATGCTCCGCGTCCATCACGAAGCGGTTCTCATAAGCCGTAGCCGCCTCCAGATAGGCCGCCGGAGCTTGGGAAAAATCGCTGTGCACCGCTGAGATCGCGGTCACTGCCTGCTCAAAGCCCTCCCGGTTTTCACGGGAAATGGCTTCCGCCATTTTTTCCAGTTCCTCCTCCCGGTCAGCAAACAGCAGATACAGATACACATCCATTGCGATCAGCTCTATGCCGCAACCGCTCACCCCGTGAAAATCCCGGAACGCTTCATCATTCAGGTCAAAGGGTGCGCCGTTCATTTCCATATTGGAGCTCAGCACCACCGCGTAATACACCCGGTCCGCATCCAATTCCACCCTGTGCGCTTCAAACACCGTTTCCTCACGGCTGCCGAAATGATCCTTCAGAAAGCGGATCACAAACTCATGACGCAGCATGGGAAGCGAATGAGCCAGCCGGTCCGACAGGGTGTGATTGCTGGCGGAAAGACGGTCAATGCCCTGCCGGATCTGCTGCCAGTCATCCCGGGTGGGTCCCTCCTGCGGAAACAGCTCCGACAGCTCCTGCACGGGCTTCCAGTTATGCCGGGCCAGCGGATACGCCACGCAGAAAGCCGCCAGCGCTAAACCGAGCATCAGGATCAGGATACGTCCGATGTTTTGGGCCGCATCGCTCATCATATCCCTTTCCTGCAAAAGAGATACGTAGGAAAACTCTCCAAAACGACCGTTCACCCGGGTCAGGATCCAGCTTTCTCCCTGCCAGGGAATCCTTGTTTCTCCCTTTACAAGCGCATCGAGCAGCATTTCATCCGGCAAAGGGAACTGAAGGGAAGACACCGCGACCTCTCCGCCCTGCAGGATATAGGTGTTGTTCTCATGAGCCACCCGGTCGGAAAACAAGTCAAGATACACATCCTTGCGGATCATAAACATCAGCGATCCTTTTTTTCCATCCGGAATACCAAAGGGAAACACCGCGGTCACCACAGGTGAGTTTTTCCCATCCAGCAGGGGGCTCACCACCGACTGCTCCGGAAGAAAGGTAAACCGTCCCGGATCGTGCAGCAGGTTTTTCAGCTGCTCATCCGGCACGTTTTCCAATTCCATCATATCCAGAAGCATATCCAGCGTCATGGAATTTTCAGGCGAATAAACATGATCGTCCGTGTTGAAGCACAAAAACATCTTTTCGCAGAAGGTATTGGTCACAGAATAAGCACTGATCTGCTGGATCAGGTCATACGCTCGGTCTGGATGCTCGCTGTAAACAAACGGTTCCACGAAGGGAGAGATCCCCATCTGATCCGCCGTGTTCTGCATCATGGAAAGGATCTCCTCATTGCGCTGGGCAATGCGGGCAAGACGGTTCAGCTGGCTGTTCACCGCTTCCTCCCGGGCGCTGTTCCCGGTGCTCACCGCATAAAAAATGAAGAAGAGCAGAAGCACCAGCAATATCACGATCGCATAGGATACCGCAAACTTCAAAAACGCATAGGAATGCAGGAATCGGTTCTTGTTTTCTTTCATGGTTCCGTCTCCCTGCTTCTGTTTGTATAGCGGGAATACACCTGCTGATAGAGCACAGTATACTCTTCCGCCCCGGCTTCTTTCAGGTTCCGAAGGAAGGCGGCATATTTCTGATCCGTTCCCCCATTCACTACCGTGTCCACAATATAGCTGTCTACGACCGTTTTCAGCCTTTTATGCAGTTTCATGATCCGGGCCGATTCCTCACTGGTCCGGGGCGCTTCGGTGATGACCGTTTTGAAGCTCACCTCCTCCAGTACGCCTGCTTCCTCATACAGGCTACAGTAGCCGCTTTTTTCCAAACGGTGTGGGGCCGGCACATACACCTGACTGTAATAGTCCTCAGGAGCAAAAAACTGGCCGACGATCACCGGCACGATCTGATAAAGCTCATTCTGATCGGGCACGTGGATCACTTCATACCTCCCGTCCTCTCTCAATGAAAGCAGCTCCCCCACCGGTCCGTTCTGAGACACCAGCATGGTCTCCGTTTCCATTTGGGCATCCAGCCATTTAAGAGAGGCGGGAATATCATGATTCTGCGTGGTAAGTGACGCCCCGAATTCGATCACATCCTTCAGCCGGCTCATCCGCACCCTGTAACCGGAAGCACTGACGGGCAGCATCAGCTCAAACTGATCGGCGATCTCCCTGCGCAGCGCCGTATTGCTCAAACGCCAGTAGGAAAAGAACCCTGCCGTATCCTTATTCACCTTGGCGCTCCAGAGAGTGGAGCCCTGCGTGAGGCTCTCCGGATCCATCAGCTTTTCTTCCACCAGCATATGAAGCCAATCCAGTGTTTCGCGGAAGCCATTCACATAAGGGGCAAAATACACCGTCCCTTCTCCGTCCGCAAACACGAATTCTTCATTCATTGGGATGCCAAAGGAACTGAAGGCATTGTAAAGGCCGGTGTTGCAGTCATCCAGCGTTGCTTCATAGGGGACCTCATCCCTGAGCCCGTTTCCGTTGGGATCCCTGTCCCTGAAGGCGCGCAGCACCTCCGTCAGTTCCTCCACCGTCCTTGGCACGGAAAGACCCAGCCGGTCCAGCCAGTTCCGATTGATAAAGTAATGCCCGTTGGTATTCACATCCTGAGAAAGCAAAAAGCCCACATAATAGGTGTGTTCGTCAGAGGCAGGCACCGTTCCCTCAAGGCCGCTTTCCTTCAGCCTTGCGGAATAAACCGGCATATACTCATCCAGATATTCATCCAGCGCAATCAGCTTTCCCTGGGTAACACCGTACTCCTCCGTATCCAGGGAGCCTCTGAGCACCATGTCGGTGTAGGTTCCGGATGCAAACATCAGCCTTTCCCTGTTTTCCCATTCCGCATCCCGCACCGCCTCAAAATCCACATGCACCCCGATCTTCTCTTCAAGCTGCCGGTAGAACCAGAGACTGTCAAAATCCACAGCCTGGTTTTCCAGCTCATACTGCAGCGCAGTAAGGCGGACCGTATCCTTTTCCGTTTCCGGAAGCTCCTTTTTCTGACTGCATCCGGCCAGCAGCGCACAGGCTATGAGCAGTATGGTTATACGTTGGATACGTTTGTTTTTTAAGATCATTTTCCCGTTCCTCTTTCCTGGGCTGTGCGGGACCTTTCCGTTTTTCAGGTCCGGTCCTCCTTCAAGGGTGCAATCCGTTTTTTATACACCCATATTATAGTATAAAATCCATTCAAATCCTATTGACAGAAATTTTGACAATTCCGCAAACACCCGGAAAACCCGGTTTCCCGGGGTGTATGCATAATTTTTACTGATTGAAGAGAGGGGCCTTCCTTTCTATGATATAAGCACAGGACAATGCCATCATTCTTAGATACCGGGAGGAGTGAATACATTTGAACCGACCGATCCGCGTTTCCGGTGAAAAGTCCGGTGCTGCTCTGTCCATCCGGGGCAGGTTTGCACGCACCCTGAAAAGGGACTGGCAGCTTTGGCTGCTTTTGCTTCCGGCACTGCTTTTCTTTCTTGTATTCTGCTATTTCCCGATGTACGGCATCCAGATCGCCTTTCGGGATTATAAAGCCGCCTTCGGCATAACCGGCAGCAAGTGGGTGGGACTGAAGCATTTTTCCACCTTTTTCAACACCTTCTACTGCGGCCGCATGTTTGCCGACACCTTCCTGCTGAACCTGTTTGGGCTGATCTTCGGCTTTCCCGTGCCGGTCCTTTTAGCCATCATGCTCAACCAGCTGAAAAGTCAGCGTCTGAAAAGCTTTGCACAAACCTCGATCTACATCCCGCACTTCATTTCCACCGTGGTGCTGGCCGGTATCATCTATCTGTTCTTCTCCCCCACCAGCGGCATCGTCAACAAGCTGATCGAAATGTTCGGCGGAAAATCCATCTACTTTATGATCGAGGAAAGCTGGTTCCGTCCCCTGTTCATCGGCTCGGATATCTGGCAGAACGCAGGATGGAACACCATTCTCTATATTGCCACCCTTACCAGCATCGACCCTCAGCTTTATGAAGCCGCCACCATCGACGGCGCCAACCGCTGGCAGAAGATACGGCATATCGATCTGCCGCATCTTCTGCCTATCTGCGTCATGATGCTGATCCTCAACTGCGGCTCCCTCCTTTCCTCCAACACGGATAAAGCCCTGCTGCTGCAGACCGCCGGCAACATCAAGACCTCCGATATCATCGGCGTGTATGTGTACAACACCGGCCTTGGAAAGGCTCAGTTCTCCTACACCACCGCCATCGGTCTGTGCCTGAATGTGATCAACTTCGTGATCATCATCACCGTGAACGCCGTGTCCAAAAAAGTAAGCGACATCGGTCTGTTCTGAGAAAGGAGAACCGGAATGGCTGAAAAAAGCAAAAGCGTGATCCGCGAAACGAAGCAGGACCGGATCTTCAACGTGATCAATGTAATCTTCTGGGTCATCATTCTGGGCATCGTGCTCTACCCGCTGTGGCTGATCCTGATCGCTTCTGTATCCGATCCCGATGCGGTGCTGGACGGCAAAGTCCTTTTCCTGCCGGTCGATTTTTCCCTGATGGGCTATGAAGCCGTATTTCAGTATAAGGAACTGTGGGGCAGCTACGGCAACTCCATTTTTTACACTGTGGTGGGTGCCGGTTTGAGTGTGATCGTGACCATGATGGCCGCATATTCTCTCAGCAACCATTTTGCCGGAAAAAAAGCTGTAAACCTGGCGATCACCGTCACGATGTTCTTTTCCGGCGGTCTCATCCCGATATTCCTGAACATAAGGGATCTGGGGCTTTACAACACCCGTACCGCGATCATACTGGTGAACACCGTATCCGTGTGGAACCTGATGGTGGCCAGGACCTACATCCAATCCTCCATTCCGCACGAATTATATGAGGCCGCTGTGATGGACGGCTCCGACCATATCACCTATTTCATCCGCTGCGTGCTTCCGCTTTCCGGCACCATTCTGGCGGTGCTGGCCGTTTATTACGCGGTCTCCCGCTGGAACGATTACTTTACGGGCCTGGTATTCCTGAGGGATCGCAGCAAGTATCCGCTTCAGACGATCCTGCGCGAGATCCTGGCCTCCCTTTCCTCCACCGGCAATTCCGACAGCTTCTTTGAAGCCTATGCGGATAACCTGGGTGGCCTGCAGGAAGCCCTGCGAAAAGCCCAGGTGGCCAAATACTGCTGCATCGTGGTATCCACCCTGCCCTGTGTGGCCCTGTATATGCTGATGCAGAAATACTTTGTGAAGGGCGTCATGATCGGCTCCCTCAAGGGCTGACCTCCCTTTGGATCCTGCGTTTCCGGGCACCCCGGAACGAATGATCATATTATTGAAAGGAGATTTTCTTTATGAAGAAGATCGCTGCTCTGCTTCTGGCCATCATGATGGTCGGAACGATGGCCGTCGCAACGGCCGAGGAGAAGGTGAATCTGACTGCCTTCCAGTATGCGCTGGAAAATCAGAACACCGACTTCAACAACATGTGGTACTTCGAGCAGATCGAAGAACAGACCGGCGTTCATGTGGATTTCCGCATGATCAAGGACGCTGACTGGTCCACCCAGCTCAGCCTCATGTTCTCCACCCCCAACAACATGGAAGACCTGATCCTCCGCAACCCCGTGGATGTGGAAGATTACGGCGTATCTCAGGGCCTGCTTCTGCCGCTTGATCAGTATCTGACCGAAGAGATCATGCCCAACTACGTTTCCCGTCTGGGCATGAACGACATCAACGCTTCCATTCCCGCTTCTGACGGCCAGAGCTACTTCATCGGCTACGTGATCGCCCAGAACGTCAACCACGAGCCCACCTGGTACGTGAACATGACCAAGCTTCAGGAACTGAACCTGGAAGTGCCCACCACCATTGAAGAATACACCGAAATGCTGCGTGCCTTCAAGGCCGCCGGCGTCACCTATCCTCTGTGCGATGACGTTTCTGAAAACGGAGCCGAGGGCTGGCGTTATCTGCTCTCCTCCTTCGGTGTGCCCATCAACTACAACACTTTCCTCTACATTGATGAAAATGACCAGGTCACCTTCTCCGGCTTTGCCCCCGGCTTCTATGCCGCGATGGATTGGCTGCACACCCTGTATGCCGAAGGCCTGATGGATCCCGAGACCATCACTCAGGATTCCAACACCTGGGCCAACAAGGTCAATAACGGCGATGTGGGCGCATTCAACTATCTGCGCCTCATCAACACCGCTTTGACTCCCGAGACCGCTGCCAACTACAAGGCCATCCTGCCTCCCGCTGCCGAAGGACTGAAGGTCGCCGTGCCCATGGTGATGGAACTGCCCACCGCCGGCGCCTACCTGACCAGCACCAACAAGGATCCCGTGGCTTCCCTGAAGTGGATCGACGCTCAGATGGAAACCGAAAACATGTTCGTAGCCCAGAACGGTAAGATGGGCGAACAGCTCAAGGTGAACGATGCCGGCCTGTACGAAGTGATCTCCGTGCCCGAGAACAACGGCCTGTACGATTTCGTGCCCGTTTCCATGGGTCAGTTCTTCGGCCCCGGCGACTACATGACCTCCAACTATCAGATGGCGCCTCACCGCATCGAGCGCTATGAAGACAGCAAGGCCTATGCTGAAGCCGGCGTGCTGGAAGCCAAGTCCTTCTGGTATCTGACCACCATGTGCAAGATGAGCAATGACGACTCCGTAGAAGCTTCCAACATCTGCACCGAAGTGCGCAAGTTCATGGATGAATCCATGGTGGAATTCATCAAGAACGGCATCACCGAAGAGAGCTACGCTCAGTTCACGAACAACGCCGCCTCCCTGCAGGTGGATCGTTACGTGGAGCTCTATCAGGATGCCTACGACGCCTACCTCGCCAAGTGATCTTTTTCCGGCCTGATGACCGGATCACAGCCGAGTGACCTCGGATGTACGGCGGGCCGGGTCCTGTAAAAAGGGGCCGGCCCGTTTTTCTGTTCTTCATGCAATAATCAGGATCCCTCCGCCTGCCGACAGGGTCCGAAGGCTGAAAAAACACACAGCAGGAAAGAAAGGAATGCTATGAAAACGGTAAAAGTGCGTCTGGACGGCCCCGGCGGGCTGCCCATGCCGGAAAAGGTGCTGAAAACAGTATATGCCTCCGGCCTCGATTTTGAGCCCGACGAGCGCCGACTGCAGATCCTGCCGGACGGCACCGTTGAGCTCACCGTATCCTCCTGCCCCTATATGATCCATGCGCAGATCACCGTGCCGCTCTACGGCACCCTCTGGGTGATGGCGGATAACCGGGGCGAAGGTTACACCGGCGATTTTGTCGATTTTGTTTCCGAAGCAGTGCGCACCTACCGCGCCTGGGCCACGCGGTTCGCAGATAGGATCCGCCTTTCCCCAGCGGTGAGCGGACACATCCTGGCCGCAGAGGAACTGGAGCATCAGGCCAACCGGGGCAATGACACCCCGGATAACCGACTCTATGCCCTGTCCCACGCGATCCTGGCCGCAGAGGGAGCCCTGTATGAGCGTTCGCTCGCAAAGGCGCTCATTTCTCCCCGGTCCGATATGAAGCTGGGCTGTAACTTTTTCCGCTACAGTTCCGATTCCGCTCTTTACGCCAAGTATTTTTCAAAGCTGTTCAACTTTGCCACCCTGCCCTTCTATGCCTCCCGCACGGTGCCTGAAAAGGACCGGTATGATTATTCCTATATCGACCGGGCGCTTTCCTTCCTTTCAGATAAGGGCATCGAAGCCAAGGGCCATCCGCTGTTTTTCGGACATAAGGAAGTGAACCCTTCCTGGATGTTCTCCCTTTCCTATCCGGAGCTGCGGCACGAAGCCGAAAAGATCGCCGCCCACCACGTTTCCGCCTACCGGGACCGCATTTTCTGCTGGGACGCGATGAACGAAGCCCACGACTGGGCCAATTGCTTTGAGCTGACGCAGGATCAGCTGATCGACCTTACCCGCACCACCACGAACGCCCTGAGGGAAAGCAGCGGCAAGGCCCTTTCGGTGGTCAACGTGTGCCTGCCCTTCGGGGAATATGTCGCCGGCCGCTATAACTGCTACGGTGCGCTGCCGGAGCATCTGCGTTCCCCGCTCCGGTATTTCAAAACCATTCTGGAGGCAGGCATCGACTTTGACGTTGTGGGCATACAGCTGTATTTCCCCGTTAGGGACATGGTGGCGGTTTCCCGTATGCTGGATGCTTACGCCGCACTCGGAAAGCCCATCCACATCACCGAAATGGGCGTGAACGGCGGTTTTCGTCAGAAGGGCACCGAGGGAAGCAGCTGGAGCCAGCTGGATATGTCCCGGGGCACCTGGCACGGGGGCTGGAACGAGCACACCCAGGCCGACTGGATGGAACAATTCTACACCCTGGCTGCTGCCCGGGAGGAGATCAAAGCCCTCACCTGGTGGGACTTCATCGAGCCCAGCTTTTCCGGAAACGGAGCCTTCCTGTATGAGGATGAGAACCCCCGCGAGATCTATTTCCGCCTGCTGGCGCTAAAGGAAAAGATCTTTACTGCTTCGGATATAAAGGTTTGATACATACAGCAAAAGCCTGATCATCATCCCTCCGGATGAGCTACGATCAGGCTTATTATTGTGCGGCAGGTAATTCCATGAACCTGCCTTATTGCATTTTTTCGTGCCTTATTGCATCTTTTCGTATTCTATTGACAGAAAAACCATGTGGTGTTATGATGCTCATGAAAACGATTACATGCTTTATATATTCAGGATGAGCCGAGGGGTGGGAATGCGCCATGGTGAAACTCAAAGATGTCGCGAAGGCCTGCGGGGTCTCGATCGCGATGGTTTCACGAGCGATGAACGGAATGAGCAATGTCGATCCGCTCAAGGCGCAGATGATCCAGTCTGCGGCGGCAGAGATGGGCTATGTTCCCAACGCAGCCGCACTCTCACTCAAAATGAACAGTTCGCAGACCATCGGCGTTTTTTATGACGATGAAATGTACCATGAGTATTATTCCCTGTTGCTCAACGCACTGCGCCTGTGTACAGAGGAAGCAGGATACGACTTTACCTTCATCAGCCGCAAAATGGAGGACGGAGAAACCTATTACACCCACGCCCAGCGCCGTAATCTGGACGGTGTCATCATCATCCAGGCGGATTTTCGTTCCGCTGAAGTAGTCAAGCTGGCCAGAAACGAAGTGCCGGCTGTGCTCATCGATTATGCATTCAAAGATTGCAATGTGGTGCTCAACGCGAATAGCGAGAGTATGGAGGAAATGGTCAGCCGAGCCTGCAAAATGGGCCATCGTTCTCTTGCCTTTATCCACGGTCAGCACGGCAATGCAACCGACAGCCGCTTGAATGGCTTCTATAAAGCCTGTGCCGAGCATGGACTCACGGTCGCCAGGGACAGTGTGCTGGAATCTGCCTTCCAGGATGCGGAAGGCGTGGCCCGGGCCACCCGTTTTCTGATGGAGCGCCGTGACCGTCCCACCTGCATCTTTTGCCCGGATGACTACAGCGCCGCCTGGTGTATGAAAGAAATACGCCGCTGTGGGCTGACAGTCGGTAAAAACGTCAGCGTGGTCGGATACGACGGTATCCGTATGAACGATCTGGTCGAGCCCTCGCTGGCCACCTGGCGGCAGGATTATGAAACCATTGCACGGCAGGCAGTGACACTATTGTGCAGCAATATCAGTGACCCGGAAATGGAACCAAAGCAGATCTATGTGCCCAGCTGGTTCCAGCCGGGAGATTCTCTCGGAAAGCCCGAAAACTAAAGCAAAACACACACGGAACCGACTGTGTTTTTTCCCTTTTGTGTAATCGATTACAATGAACGACAGGAAGGACAGAAGCGAATATGAAAAAAGGAATCATCTTTCTCTGTTTACTGGCACAGCTGTTCACATGCACGGTTGCCATAGCGGAAAAAACTGCAGGAGATGACGGTGTGATGCGGGATAAACTGACTGCGATAGAACTGACGCGTCTCATGGGAAACGGGATCAATCTGGGCAATACCATGGAAGCCTGCAACAATTCGCGCGGCTGTTTCAGCCGGTTTACATCGGTCTATGAGACGATGTGGGGTCAGCCGATCACCACACAGGCCATGCTGGACGCGATGAAAGCCGCCGGCTTTGACACGCTCCGCCTGCCTGTTGCCTGGATGACAAACGGCACCGATATGCCCTTTGCCATGAAGGACCCCACGATCCATGAAACCTATTTGCTCCGCGTCAGGCAGATCGTGGACTATGCCAGAAACGCCGGGATGTATGTGATCATCAACGATCACTGGGACGGCGGATGGTGGGGCATGTTCGGATCAGAAAAACCGGAGACCGCCGCTTTCGCCATGGAAGCCTACTGCAGCATGTGGCGGCAGATCGCCGAGTATTTTAAAGACTACTCCGATTATGTGATCTTTGAGAGCGCCAACGAAGAACTCGGTGCGCGATTCGATGAGGATTCGCCGTGCTTCTGTAAGGATTCCATCGTATCCTATCTTTCAGATGAACAGCGTTATGCCCTGACCAACAAAGTGAATCAGGCCTTTGTGGATACCGTTCGCGCCACCGGGGGCAACAACGCCGAACGCTTTCTTTTGATCGCAGGATACGGTACCGCGATCGACAGCACGATCGATCCCCGCTTTCAAATGCCAACGGACACAGCGGAGCAGAAGCTGATGATCTCTGTGCATTTCTATGACCCGTGGAGCTACTGCGGCGCATCTTCCGCGTCCGGAGCGACCCATTGGGGCCGTGCGGAGGACTATGACAAAATGCTCAGCCTCCTCCGTCCAATGACCGCCTTTACAGAGCGGGGTTACGGCGTAGTGATCGGTGAATACGGCGCACTGCCGGCAGATGACGGTTTCAAGGACAACGCGGTCAATTATCATCGGGCATTTCTCGATTGCTGTGACGCGCTGGACTTCACTTCCTGCCTGTGGGACTGCAGCGGGTATTTTATCCGCAGGAAGCTGGAAATGGCCGATCCCGATATGGCTGCGCTCTATGCCGGGCGAAATGTCGCGGCTGAAAGCGGAAAGACCCTGAATGAGATCATCACAGCGGGCCTTCAATCCCTGGAGAATGCGAAAAACGCAGCACCGGCAAGTTTCCGTACAGACACGATCAAAGTGACTGACGATGCCTGTGTGGCCTGGATCATGTGGAACAGCGGCGACTGGGCCCAATCTTACTCTGTGGGGGATGTATACACACCGGAATCCATCACCCCCGGCCTGAAAGTGACCGATGCCGTGATCGAAGAAAGCGGTGATTATACCATTGCGCTGGACTTTACAGGAACAGATAAGGGATACTCCAGCAGCGTGGCGTTCAGTGCCATCGGTATCGCCAACGGCGAAACACTGCATCCCGGCTGGTGTGTCCATATCGCGGAATGCCGTATCAACGGTGAAACATATACCTTCACGGGGCGCCCCTATACCACCAGCGACAACGGTGTCTGCACGCGGGTCAATCTGTTCAATGAGTGGGTGACCGCGGTTCCTGACACAGCCCGGGTGCTGTACGGCACGACAATCGGCGTTTCCGCGCAGCCTCTGGATCGAAACGATCCCGCGCTGAGCAAGATCAAAACGATCTCCATCACATTCCGTTATGCGCCCCGGGAGTAAATCGAAAGCGGGTGACAATTGTGACACACTTCTTTGGGAGGTGATCACTACTATGAGATCTATCAGATCAATGCGATTCTTTATAAATACAGTCAAAATGTGCTAGGGGCATGAGCTCCCGGCTTTTTCATTTGTCGCCCGGTCGGCGACCATTTAAGGATACGATTGTGATACAGTATCTCCACACCAAGGAACGGCGACCCATTATCGGTGTTGATTTTGATGACACCCTTTTCAGAAACAGCTACCCCTGTAATGACGCAGACCCGAACTGGCCGGTCATTCGATATCTGCAGAAACGGAAGTGGGAGGATAATGCTTATCTGATCCTGATCACCTGTCGTTTTCGCCCTTGGGAAATCGAATTTGCTGCAGAGGCAGCACGCAGGGTCGGCTTGGAATTTGACGCGATCAATGAAAACCTGCCCTTTATGATCGAGAAAGTGGGCGATCCCCGGAAGATCTACTGCAATGAGTACATTGATGACAAAAATCTGTCGATCAGAAAAATTGAAAAAATCATGGCGCAGTGAGTAATACTAAACGAGTTTTAAAAACGGGATGGACAGGACCGTCCCGTTTTTCCTGTTTCTCAGGTAATGTCGGTCAAGTCAAAACGGGCAGTCTGCTTCAGGGCTCGTATGGATATCACGGTCATGATCACCGTCATGCCGACTGCGCCAATAACGGAAGCAAAAGCATTGAAGCCGGTGATGAAGGTCGTAAAATTCGTAATGAAGGTTCTGATCGACAGGATGCCCATGGCGTAACCGAGAAAAGCGCTGATGATAACGCCCAGGGCTGCATTGATCACGGTGTCCGTAATGATATATTTTCTGACTGCCTTATCGTTATATCCGTTCATAAGCAGGATGATCATATCCCGCTTTTTTTCGTTGATATACATTTTCAGCAGATTGTTGCACACAAACACCGCCATAGATATGGAAGCAAACAGATAGATCAGAACAACCACCTTCATCAGCCGTATGATGATCTGAAAAGCCACATCCGCGTAAGTCATATAATCAAGAACAGAATAGCATTGGCTTGTTTCCGTCAGCTTTTTTTCGATGGACTGCGCATCAGCTTTGCCGGAATCAAACAGGAGCACGTTATCAGAATATTCCTGCTGTGTCTTTTCCTCATAGATCCTTTTGCTGACATAGGTGTTGTATATCAGAGAATAATCCTCATAAATGCAGTCAACAGTCCATTCCGTCCTATGGGTGAAAGAATCGATGATCGTTACGCTGTCACCCAGTTGAAGATGCAGATATCTGGCCATTGCGTCCGGAATGGCGATCCCATTTTCCAGATGAGCTGTGGCGCCGCTGTCCGCCGAATAGAAATGAACAAAATCGCTGATCCTTTCGTCATCCGTCGCAAACAGCATGATGGAAGTGCTGTAGGATTCCGGCGCCATGTCGGCATTGGTTTTATACAGCATTCCTCGCATCAGTTGCACACTGAGGCAGGACGGAGATTCCCGGATCTCCTCCGGAGCCTGAGCGGTATGCTCGAAAAAGGCGATCCTGTCATAATTCTGGATCTTTGAATACTGCGTTTCCCTGGTTTTGATCGAATTGAACAACAGGGTAAAGGATGAGATGATCAGCATGGTGCAGCTTGCAATGCTAATCACAGTAGCCAGCACCCTTTTTTTCTCATTGAAGGTGTTGTTGATCACCGCTTTTGAGAAAATAGATATTTCCTTCCAGAACGCCATTTTCTGATAGACTCTCGTTTTTCCTGTTTCCTCATTGCTGTTTGACAACATCTGAAGGATCTCTTTTTTTACGATCTTCCTGCATGCAAGGACGGTCACGAGACCCAGAAAGCCAAGCTCTGCAACGATGATCAGCAGAAGATCCGCAAAATCAAACGCAAAGCCGATGCGGGTCACAACAATCAAAGGCGCAACAGAATGTTTGATGATGCTTTCGATGATCCAGACTCCTACCGGGATTCCCAACAGAATGCCCGGAACAACGGCAAGAACGGTGTAGCTCAGATACCACCGGGTGATCTCGCTTGTTGAAAAGCCAAGCGCGAGCTTGTTGCCAATGACCGGCGCACTGTCGCTCACCAGCCTGGAAATAGAAAAATAGCAAACGAACAGGCCCACCAGCACAAAGATCAGCGCCATGGTCCATTTGACCTGAGACAAAATGGAGTGGACGATCCCCAGCACGTTGTATCCGACATCGTTCAATCTTGAAGTAATGACCGGGGTCAGCTTTTCAGGCGCATCCATCCCCATGCTTTGCATCAGCGTGCTGATATCCCGATACCGGTCCTCGTTCACCGCTTCAGCACGCAAATGGACCGGATCGAAGCTTTCATGGATGATCTGTTTGTATTCTGATTCAAAAACGCTCTTTCCGCCGGTATGATCAAGACGCAGATAATACCCCTGGAAATCCTGTCCGTCAAAAAACGCATCGGACGCATATCCGATAAGGTGAACAACCGAGGAATTCTTCCTTGAAAACCCAGGAATAAAATCCGATGTGCCAATATAGGCGCAGGATTCCATGAATCCGCACACGGTCACCTGCCTGGCCGTTCCATCCTCCATATCAAGGGTGATCTTCTGACCGATGGACAGGCCGTATTTCTTTGCAAAGCTTTTTGCGAGGGCAAGCTCATCCCCGTTTTTCGGCAGATCGCCTTCCAGTTCAAAAGGAACATTCATGCTTTTTCCGATGCTGGTCAGACGGATCTGATAGGTATGATCCCCCTGATCAAAAAAAGCACAGGCTTCATGATAGCCTTCAGCCGCACCAAGCTCTGACAAACGTTCGATTTCCTGCTTGTCAAAACCGTAAGGCATGATGACCCTGTAGTCATAAGCCAGATACCGGTCGGAAGTCTCGTTCAGCGTATTGGACATGACAACATCGGTCCCGCCGATGCCGATAAAGAGGAACACAGCGAAAAAAACAAGGATGAGCATCGACAGATAGGTCGGCAGCGTTCCTTTGATGCTTCTGAATAATTCCGTTCTCAGCGTTCTTTTCATCGTCACTCACCATGCCAGTTCGGAGGCCCTCAATGGATGATTGTTCACGATCGTCTCATAAACCAGGCCTCCCTTGAAACGGATGACCCGATCGGCCATCTTGGCGATCTCTTCGTTGTGAGTCACCATCACGAGCGTGGTTCCATCTCTGACGATATCCTCAAACACAGATAACACTTCAATGCTTGTTTCATAATCCAGCGCCGCCGTAGGCTCATCCGCCAGGATCAGCTTCGGTTTTTTCACCAGTGCCCTGGCAATGGAAACGCGCTGCTGCTGACCGCCCGAAAGCTCCGATGGAAAATTGTGCGATTTCTTTTCAAGCCCGACAAGGCGCAGCGCTTCGGCAGCATTCATCGGATCCCCGACCAGTTCTGCAATGATCTGAATATTTTCCAGCGCATTCAGATTGGCGATCAGATTATAGGCCTGGAAAATGTAGCCCAGATTTTTACGGCGAAATTCAGCGTACTCATCCTTGGATTTTCCGATGATCTCTTCGTTTTCAAACAAGATACTGCCGGAATCGGCACGGATGAGGCCGCCGATGATATTGAGCAGGGTGGATTTTCCGCAGCCGGATTCCCCCAGAAGGCAAAGAAATTCTCCTTTATATACGGACAGGCTCACCCCTTTGAGCACCTTCGTTTCGATCTCACCATTTTGATATGCTTTTTTGATGTCCCTGCAGCTGAGAAGAATTTCCCTGTTTTTGAGCAGATCGACCGTGACAGCATGTTCATTGATCTCCATCTCGATCAGGGAAACAAGAATGCTGATCACATCGCTCTCCCGTTCGGTAAATCGGCCCTTTTCCTGATTTTTTATCACCTCAATACAGCCGCTGGACTGATCCCTGTTCAGAAAAATCGGAACACATACGGAAGAAGCAGCATCCGGAACGGTTTTCCAATTCTGGAAATCCGGATCAGAATCATGGCTTATGACCCGTTTCCCGGTTTGTATGCATCTTCCGACTCCATTATCCTCCGCATTTCTTTCCTCCGCGGACAGATCATATTTTCCAATCCAGTAAAAAGGCCTGATCTTGCCCTGACTCTGCAGCCAAACGACCACATCATCGCAGAATTTGCCGTCGATCAACACATGAAGCGCGTTTCTGACAGCCTCATCGTATTTTTTGCTTTCTGTTATGGCAATATGAACTTTCCCTATTACCTTGAATATCCGGATGTCATCTTGATCGTTCATCTTTTTATTTCTCTTTCAGAATACATGATGTAAGTCCCAGGGCGATCATAACACAGATCCCATCCAATAACAAGGATGGGATAGAGAGAAAAAATGTCAGAATGTGGCAATACTTTTCATGATTTGATAATAAACCCTGCGCGGGTTTATCGCCCGGCCTATTCCAGCATCAGCGTTAATATCTCAAACGGTCGCAGATGCAGCGTCACATCGCGCTTTTTACCCCATTTTTCAAGAACACGTTCATCCATTGAGATAAGATACACGGAATATTCCCGGGGAAGGTGAACGATCGCGTCGGCGAAAAGGCCTTTACTTTCATGCAGGCGAAGCACCGTTCCGGGGCCGTCCTCCGCAGGCTTCACGGTATCGATCACGGTGTTTTCCGCAGAGAAACCGGCTGTTTCACGGCAGGCAAAGGGCAGAACGCGCGGCGGGTTCTGATAGGCTTCCCCATCCCTGAATAGGTCGCTGTTCTCAATAGAGGCATCATACACCCGGATCGCATATTCCATCTGCTGCGGACCCCTGTCACAGCTTTCATCCGGCACACAGGGCGAACGCAGCAGGGTAAGATGGATTCCGTTTTCCCGGCAGCGGACCCCGAAAATATCCCGTGCCAGCACCGCGAAGCACCGGTCGCTTTCAGAATAAGCCGTGTAGCGGTGACTGCACACCTCATACCGGTCCCGTGCAAAGGCGGTATCGTCATGGGCAGGACGCATCACATGGCAAAACTGCATATCATGCGCCGCCTCCCGGCAGGAAAGATCGGTTTCAAAGCAGGCTTTCAGCAGGCGGTGCTTTTCCTGCCAATCGATCCCGGTCTCAAAATCGATACCCGCCCGGTCAGCATAAAAACGGATGCGTTCAACGCAGGGGCTGGAAAGGATGCGGCATTCAAAGCGAAGCGTCAGCTCCTCCGGAGACGCTTTTTCCACCTTAAGGCTTCCCGGTATGACCCCGTCCGGGATCAGATCCTTCACATAATCCCGGGAAAGCTCCCAGGCATCATATACCGGTTCCACATTCTTATAGACCCGGAAACAATTCATTTTTTGATCAGGGCGCTGAAGCATTTTCCCGGTTCTAAGATCGGTAAGACCATATATACAGCCGTCCTCCCTCACTTCAAAACGGATCAGACCATTCTCCGCCCGGATGCATCCGTTTTCCTCCCGGAACACGACCGGATGGCAGATCGGTTCAAAACTGTGAAGCACAATCGTTCCGGAAGGCGGCAAGGTCACATAGCCGCTTTTCCCGTCCGGCAGGGTTACATACTCTCTTCTTGCAAAGGAGAGGGTGTTGAGCAGCGCTGCCCCCTCTTCCCCGGTCCCAAGCGTCTGACGGGCCAGACGGATGATCAGTTCTTCCGCTTCCCGAAAACCCCCGGAAAGCGTTTCCTCCGCTTCCCGGTGCACGCATTCAAGGCCCACTCCCGCACAGATATCGTGGAACTGATGGGCGAGCAGCACCCGCCACAGGGCGGCCAAGTGCTTTTTAAACGGCTCCCGCTCTTCATTGGGCAGCTGGCACATTAACATTTCCGCATCGTGCAGCTGCCGTTCCAAACGCTTGATCCCCACCTTGGTGCCCCGCTGCACCGTGTAGGTTCCCCTGTGCCAGGAAAGGTACAGTTCACCCTGCCACACGTGTTTGTGCGCCCGCTCCCGGGCACTTAAAAAGTATTCCTCCGGGCTGCTCCAACGGGTTTTCGGAAGGCCCGCCAGATCCTTTTCCCTTTTCAGAAATTCCAGCATATCCCGGTCCGCTCCGCCGCCGCCATCCCCAAAGCCAAAGGGATAAAGCTGGCTGTCGGCATCCCCCTGAGGGTTGCTGTGCTTATGCCAGCGCTCCCAGAGGTTCCTTGGATCGGTGCGGGCATTGCTCTTGAAAAAGGACAAAGCCTGCACCCGGGTGCCGTCCGCGCCCTCCCACATAAAATCCTGATAGGGAAAGCGTTCACATTCCGGGTCCGCCCGCAGCAGCTTCTGCGTGGCGAAATAGGGGATCTCCATACTGTGCATCATCTGGGGAAGCTGGGCTGTAAAACCAAAGGTATCCGGCTGCCAGGCCACTTTGGTATCCGCTCCCATTTCTTTTTTGAACCATCTTTTTCCCAGCATCAGCTGACGCACCAGGCTCTCGCCGGAGGGAATATTGGTGTCGCATTCCACATAAAACGCCCCGTCCGGGATCATCCTGCCTTCCTTCACACGGGAAAGCAGCCGGTCATACTGTCCCCGGTCCGTTTCGCGCAGCATTTCAAGCAGCCGCGGTTCACAGGCAAGAAAACGGTATTCCGGATATTCCTCCATCAGGGAAAGCTGGTTTGCGTAGGTCCTGCGCACCTTATGAAGGGTCTCCTCCATCGGCCAGAGCCAGGCCAGATCAATATGCGACTGGCCGATCAGATGCAGCACAGGGTCATCCTGCTTTCCCTTTGTTTCAAGAGCCTCCCTCATGCATTCCCGGGCCCTAAGGTAGGTAAGCATGCGCTCTTCATATTCCAGCTCCGGATCCGCCGTGTGGGTAAATGCCCTCAGAGCCTGCTCATATCTACTTCTGCGTTCATCCCCATCCGGAAGAAGAAGCGCCGTTCCCGCAAGGGCTTCGGCATCCATCAGAAGCTGAAACACGGTTTCCTCAAACACTGCGGCAAAGCTTGTCTTTATGACGCACTGCTTTTCCGGCACAGGCGGCACAGCCCGCCTTCCCGGTGGGCAGGGCAGCGTGTTTTCCAGCCGGGCTCCGTGGCCGGCATAGCTTTCCACCGCAATACGCAGCGTTTTCCCCGCTTCTGCCTCTCTTTTCAGCGTGACATAACGGTGTTCCTTGTCAATACTCCCGCAGGGCTCACCGTTTACAAACACCATTTGCTCTCCGCCCAGGCCGCTCAAAAAAACGAGCCGCTTTCCCTGTGCGTTTTCCAGCACGGTCAAATCAGCAAAAAACCATCCATACTCACGGTTTTCGCCCCAGGGAGTGCCTTCCCGCATCTCAAACAGGGGAAGCGTTTCCGCTTCCCCTATGGTAAGGCATTTTCTTGTAAACGCACCCCGGAACGGAACCGTACACACGGGTGTGAACAGCTCCTGTTTCAATTCTTCTAGCCAGGCTTCCAGTCTTTGACGAAACTGACGGTCTTCCGGCATAACGTTTTCCTCCCAGGATCACAGTCCGGTCTTTTCAGCAATATACTTTCTGGCCTTCACGGCATATTCGAAGGGATTGGCCTTTGCGGGGTCCTGTTCCGCTTCCACCACTACCCAGCCTTCATAGCCGGCTTCCTCCAGCACGCTGAAAATGGGGGCAAAATCCACATCTCCGTCACCGGGAACAGTGAACACGCCGTTTCTCACAGCAGTCAGGAAGCTCCAGCCTTCCTTTTTCGCCTGGTCTCGCACATTCAGACGCACATCCTTGAGATGCACATGCCGGATGCGGCCGATATACTTTTTCAATACGGGAACAGGATCGATGCCCGCAAAGGTGAGATGGCCGCTGTCAAAAAGCAGGAACACCTTGCTTGGATCTACCAGACTCATGAAGGTGTCGATCTCCTCCGCAGTCTGCACGCCAGTGCCCATATGATGGTGGCAGGTGAGCACCATTCCCTTTTCCTGAGCCAGGGCGCCCATCTCGTTATAGCCCTTCGCGATCAATTCCCACTGCTGCTGCGTGTAAACAGGCTTTTCATTTCCGAAAATATTGATATTTTTGCCCTGAATGCTGTTGCCCTGCTCACTGGCGCCGATCACCCGTGCGCCAAGAGCATACAAGCGGTCGCGATGGGCAATGAAGTTGCGGATGGTCACCTCATAGGGCTCGCTGGTAAACAGGGAAGAAAACCACGCATTGCAGATCGTAAGGCCGCGCACCTCCAGCTTATGCCGAAGCACATCGGTATCCTGTGGATACTTGTTGCCGATCTCGCTGCCCTTAAAACCTGCCAGAGCCATTTCACTCACGCACTGTTCAAAGGTGTTTTCCTTTCCCAGGTCGGGCATGTCATCGTTCGTCCATCCGATAGGCGCGATCGCCAGCTTCACTTTGCTCTTATCCAGCATTTTTGTATCTCCTTTGAATCTTAGAATTTTCTTGTTTTTTCAACATGAGCGCTCATATCGGCATAAGCTGCCTGCACTCTTTCCTGTGTGCTCACTTCCGCAACGCCCACACGCCACCAGCTGTCAAAGCCGGGGGTCATGGTACCGGGAAGCACCTTGATATCGTAAAGCACCGGCAAAGGCTGGGTGAGAGCGTCTCTGAGAGCCGTTTTCAGTTCCTCCTCGGTGTGAATGGAATAGGTCTTCAGTCCGTATCCCGCGGCACACTTTGCATAATCCACCGGCATCACAGGGCCGTCAAGCTCCCCTGTCGCTTCATTGCGGAAGCGGAATACCGTACCGAAGGTATCGTTTCCCTGGTTGTTCTGCAGATTTTCTATGCAGCCCCACCCGCTGTTGTCAAACAGGCAGAAGTGCACCCGCAGCCCTTCCTGCAGACAGGTAAGCAGCTCACTGTGCGCCATCAGGAAGGTACCATCGCCAAAGAAGGTGTACACCTCCCGGTCCGGACAGGCCAGCTTCACACCCAGAGCGCCGTTGGTTTCATAGCCCATGTTGGAAAAGCCGTATTCCATGTGATAGGTGTCGCGTTCGCCGGGGCGGAACAGACGCTGCATATCCCCGGGAAGACTGCCCGCGCTGCCGACAGCCACGTCGCGCTCATTCATGAATTCGTTGATGATGCCAAGCGCCCTTGTCTGGCTAAGGCCTCCGTCCGCCTTCGCATGATAATACGAATCCGCGATCTTCAGCCATTCATCCCGTTCCTGACGGGCTTCGCCACTAAAGGCATAGCGATAGCCCTGAAGGGCCTCCGTCAATTGATCGAGGGCTTCCCTTGCATCGGCAATGATGGCTTCGCCATCCATCTTCACCGCGTCAAAGGGGCAGATATTGAGCGACACCACCTTCGCGTTTTCCTTGAAAAGCAGCTTGGAACAGGTGGTAAAATCGGTCAAACGGGTGCCCACCGCGATCACGGCATCGGCCTTAGCGCCAACACGGTTGGCTGCCTGCCCGCCGGTGACGCCGATGCCGCCAAGGTTGAGAGGATGTTTCCAGGAAACCGTGCCCTTGCCCGCCTGCGTTTCCGCAAAAGGAATGCCGGTGCTTTCGCAGAAGCGAAGCAGCGCATCTCCCGCACGGGAATACCGGACGCCGCCGCCGCAGATCACGATGGGACGCTCCGCATTCCGGATGATCCGCGCCGCACGTTCCGTCTGATCCGGAGTGGGCACGCGCCGGTCCATATGCCATACACGTTTTCTGAAGAAGGAAACAGGATAATCATAGGCTTCCCCCTCCGTATCCTGCGGCAGAGCCAGGCACACCGCGCCGGTGTCGGCCGGGTCGGTCAGCACCCTGATGGCATGGATCAGCGCGGTCATCAGCTGTTCCGGCCGTTCGATCCTGTCAAAATAGTGGCACACACCCCGGAATGCATCCGTCACCGTGCGGCCAAAGGAATCAAAAAACTCCGCCTGCTGAAGCACAGGATCCGGTTGACGGCAGGCAAAGGTGTCGCCGGGCAACACGAGAAGCGGGATGCGGTTGGCCGTGGCACAGCCTGCAGCCGTCACCATGTTCATGGCACCGGGGCCAATGGAGCTTACGCAGGGAATGATCTCCAGCCGGTTCTTCTGCTTGGCAAAAGCCATTGCAGCCAAAGCCATGTTCTGCTCATTTTTCCCCTGCAGAAAGCGGATGGAATGTTCCCCCTGGCTGAGAGCCTGGCCTACGCCCACCACACAGCCGTGACCAAACACTCCGAAAATGTTGTTGACAAATTTATGCTCGGCATGATCCGATTCCACATACTGCTGATCCAGAAAACATACAAGCGCCTGAGCCATTGTGAGACGTACCGTTTCCATTGCCTGTCCTCCAAACGATCAGAAATGATATAATGCCGTCAGCGATAATTGTCTCCCCAGTAAGGCGCATCCTTTTCCTGCACCCAGAGATGATCGCTTATGAACACCGGATATTCCGGCTGGCGGTAGGGACAGCCGTTCAGGTGCCGTATTCCCCACAGATACCACAGCGCATATCCCGGAGGAGTGCACTGGGGATGAGTAAGGCCCGGCTTAATCAAAACGGTGTCGTTGTTGTGCACCTTCACCACATCCTCCCCCAGCTCCGCATAGGCAAAGCCGCCTGAAGGATTGGTCTTATAGTAATACACCTCCGGCTGCGGGTGATGATGGGGCGGATAGCTGCTCCATTTTCCCGGGAAGCCGATCACCTCGCCCAGCACCAGGTTTGCATAGGGCGCGTTTGAATAATCAAAGATCGTCCGCACGATGCGGGTGGAGGCTTCGTGCATGGTGCCCTCCCCGCGGAACTCATCGGGAGTATCCTCGGGCAGATACAGCCTGGAACCGAATTCCTTCTCATTATCGGTGCGCAGGATGTTCACTTCCGCATCGTCGCTGAGACACTCCAGCGTCACCTGCGTTTTCCGGTCGGCATGCAGGGCTGTAGGCGGCACATCAAAACAGTTTTTCCGGTCCTGTTCATGCGTTTTTCCGTCCCACACAAAGCGTACACACCCGTACACCAGCAAAAAAGCCTTCTCCAGAGGCGCTTCATCAATGAACCAATCGCCCTTTTTCATACGCAGGATGCCGAAATCCATCAGCATCTCGCTGTTTTTCCCGTTCATTTCAGTAATGGAGGTGTAGCCGGGATCATGTTCTTTTTTCCCGCGGATAATCGGCTGCATCATTTTCTCCTTTCCCGAGCCCGCACGCACCGGCGGCGCTCCGGTCTGCACATTTGATACGCACTCGATGCTTCCCGGCACGGAAGACCATGTCGGGAAGAGAAAAAGCATGAAGGAACTGCTGATCGATTCGGTGATTCCTTAAAGGATTTCGCTGATCTTCACGGGACGGTGCTCATCCAGGCTCTTCTTGGCTGCCTTGGCCAGCACCACGCTCATCAGACCCGCATGAATGCCCACGGGCACCTCGGTATCGTTTACCACAGCGGATACAAACTGCCGCATTTCCTCAATGAAGGAAGCCATATAGCGCTCCAGGAAGAAATACTGAGGCTTGTCGGAAACGACTCCCCCTGCGGTGGAAACCTTCACCGTGCTGTCGCCGTCATTCTCACCGGCTGCCATGCCCAGGCTGCCGAACGCTTCCACGCGCTGGTCATAGCCATAGGCTGCGCGGCGGCTGTTGTCGATCACGCCCAAAGCGCCATTCTGGAAGGTAAGGGTCACGATGGCCGTGTCCACATCCCCGGCTTCACCGATGCGCTTATCCACCAGGGAGGTACCCATCGCGTACACTTCCGTCACATCGCTTCCGGCCAGGAACATCGCCATATCGAAATCATGGATCATCATGTCGATATAGAGCCCGCCGGAGGAAGCGGCATACTCGGGAGAGGGCGGCTCGGGGTCGCGGCTGGTGATCTTGATGATCTCCACATTGCCAAGCTTTCCTTCCTTCACAAGCTGCTGCACCCGTCCGTGATTGTGGTCAAAGCGGCGGTTGAAGCCGATCTGCAGCTTCCGCCCGGTCTGCTCCGCCACCTCAGCGGTCTTCTTGATCTTTTCAATGGTCAGATCCACCGGCTTTTCACAGAAAACGTGCTTTCCGGCCAGCATTGCCGCGATCGCGATATCCGCATGGGTGGGGGTGGGAGAACACACCAGCACAGCGTCGATCTCCGGGTCGTTGATGATATCCATGTAGTTATCGGAATAGAAGGGGATCGCATACTTTTCCGCCAGCGTTTTTGCGGCTTCCACGCGCACATCGCTCACACGTTTGATCTGAGCCTCGGGAATATGATAGGTGATGGACTGGGCATGCACATTGCCGATGCGTCCCGCGCCGACGATACCGATATTCAGCTTATTCATTCAGTTTTTCTCCTTTACTTTATCATCATTTTCACCGGCTCCTCCGCCGGATAAACGTTTCTGATTCTGTTCAGCGGCTGCCGTCCCAGGTGTCCACGCTGCTGTTTTTCATTTCCTCTTCGTCAAACCAGCGGGTGGTCACACACTTGCTTTCGGTGTAGAAACGGAAAGCATCCTTGCCATGGCAGTGCAGATCGCCAAAGAAGCTCTGCTTATGACCGCAGAAGGGGAACACCGCGATGGGCACGGGAATGCCCACATTCACACCCACCATGCCGCCGTCGGTATGCTTGGCAAACTCTCTGGCATAATAGCCGTTCTGGGTAAAGATCACGCTGCCGTTGGCAAAGGGATTGCGGTTCATCATCGCGAGCCCTTCCTCAAAGCTCTTCACCCGCTTGATGCACAGCACAGGACCGAATACCTCACGGGTTCCGATGGTCATTTCCTCAGTCACATGATCAAAGATCGTGGGCCCGATAAAGTAGCCGTCCTCATAGCCATCTACCTTCACATTGCGGCCGTCCAGGATGAGCTCGGCGCCTTCCTGAATGCCCTTGTCGATCCAGTCCAGAATGAACTGCTGATGGCTGCGGCTGCCCACAGGACCCAGCTTGCTCTGCTTATCGTAAGCAGGGCCCACCTTGATTTCCCTGCACAGGCGCACGATCTCATCTACCAGCTGATCTGCGATCTCCTCTTCCACCACCACAACAGGCAGCGCCATGCAGCGTTCACCGGCGCAGCCGAAGGAGGAATTCATGATCCCGGCCGCGGTGCGGGTGATGGGGGCATCCTTCAGGACCAGGGCATGGTTTTTGGCTTCGCACAGGCACTGCACCCTTTTTCCGTTCAGCGCCGCGGTGGAATAGATATGTTTGCCCACATCAGTGGAACCCACAAAGGTGATGCCCTTCACATCGGGATGGGTAAGCAGGATCTCCGCTTCACTGCGGGAGCAGGGGACGATGTTGAACACGCCGTCCGGAACGCCCGCTTCTTTATACAATTCAGCAAACTTCAGGCAGGTCATGGGCGTGGTGGAGGCGGGCTTGAGCACGAAGGTATTGCCGCACACGATGGCCAGAGGCGCCATCCAGCCCACGGGGATCATCGCGGGGAAGTTCCAGGGGGCGATACCGGCGAACACGCCGATCGGCTCACGGTAAAGCGTGGTGTCATAGCCGGAGGAAGCGTCCATCAGGCTTTCTCCCATCAATAAAGAAGGGGCGGAGCAGGCCAGCTCGGTCATATCCAGCGCCTTGCCCACATCACCGGCCGCCTCGCTCCAGCATTTGCCGTTTTCGGTAGCACACATACGGGTGAGCTCGTCCATATCCCGCTCGATCAATTGATGCAGCTTCATCATGATCGCGGCGCGCTTGCGCACGGGAGTATCCTTCCAGGCAGGGAACGCGGCCTTTGCAGCCGCCACAGCGGCCTCCACCTCATCGCCGGTGCACTTGGGCACTTTGGCAATGGGCTTGCCGGCAGAGGGGTCATAGATGGTGGTGAAGCTGTTTGATCTGCTTTCCACGAACTGCCCGTTGATAAACGGTTTCATTACCTTCAACTCTTCCATTTTCCATTCACGCTCCAATTTATTATCATGATTGTTGATCCATTTAAATTTCCGTGACCACGCTTCCGCATTCTGACTGCTTTTCATTAATAAACGCATACAGCTGTTCCTCCCGCGGCATATCCCGGCTGCAGGCATGACTGGCCACCAGCATGGCGGCGCTGGCGCTGCCCATCGTGAGCGCCTCCGGAAGGCTCTTTCCGCTGAGCAGGCCGTGCAGGAAAGCGCTGGCATAGCCATCTCCCCCGCCAAAGCCCTTCATGGCCTTCACAGGGAAGGGGCGCACCCGGTAGCTGCCTTCCTTTGAATAGCAGAAGCTGCCTTCCTTTCCATGCTTGATCACCAGCACGGAAACACCCTTATTCTGCCAGTAGGCGGCAGAAGCCGCATCGGTCCCATCCAGCCCCGTAAGCTTTTCCATCAGGTCAAATTCCTCGCGGCTGCCCAGGATGATATCGGCCTTTTCCGCTACAAGGGAGGTGTAAAGTGCGATCTCATCCTTGTTTTTCCAGGTGTAAGCCCGGTAATCCGCGTCAAAGATCACGGTCACATTCTGCTTGAGCGCAAAGGCGAGCGCCTTCAGCGCCGCCTCGCGGGTGGGAGATGTGCAGAGGGAAGTTCCGCTGATCAAAAGCGAGCGGGAGGAAGCGATATAATCTTCATCCACATCGTCAGGATGCAGCATCAGGTCGGCTGCTCCTTCCCGGTACATCAGGATGGAGCTTTTCTCCGGGCTGAGGATCTCGGTGAACGTAAGGCCCAGACATTCCCCGTTCTGACAGCGGGTAACATGGCTCACGTCAATGCCCTCGTTCACGAAATAATCGGTCACATAATCCCCGAACTGATCGTCCGACACCTTGGCCAGAAAACCCACGCTGCGGCCAAAGCGGGCCATGCCCACAGCAATGTTGGCGGGCGAACCGCCCAGATATTTGTTGAAATTGCTGCTTTCAGAAAGCGGCCGGTTCATATCGGTGGGGTTAAAATCGATCGCGATCCTTCCCACCGGAATAATATCCAGCCGGCAATCCGTTTTCCCGAACAACGTTTTCAATGCTTTTCCTCCTTAATCTGCACTAAAGCTTCCGAAAATATCCAGATGCTGAAGAGCCGTTCTGTATGCCGCATCCTCCGCCCGGGCGGAAAAGTCGAAATAATCCCCCGCCCCATCGGCTGCCGCACGGCAGGCCATGAAAATGGCGGTGGCAATGTTGATCTTCCTGACTCCAAGGGAAATGCAGCGCCTGAAATCCGCTTCGCTGATCCCGGAGCCGCCGTGCAGCACCAGGGGGACCGACGTCCCCATCTTGATCTTTTCCAGCAGGTCAAAACGAAGCTGCGGTGTTCCTTTATAGATCCCGTGCGCGTTTCCGATGGCGACAGCCATCGCGGTCACACCGGTCGCACGTGCAAAACGGATGCTTTCGTCGGGATCGGCACACCGGGGAACGACCTTCATGCCATCCTCCGAACGCCCGATCACGCCCACCTCGCCCTCAGAATCAGCCCCATGGGCGCGGGCAAGAGACGCCACCTCCGCACTTAAGCGGATATTCTCTTCCATATTATAGCGGCTTCCGTCAAACATAACAGAAGTAAAGCCCTGCCGGAGCGCCTCCAGCACACACTCCCGCGTAAGGCCGTGATCCAGATGCACACACACAGGAACAGAGGCGTTCCTCGCGCCCGCAAGCATTGCCGGGCCAAGCAGACGCAGGGGCGTATGCTTCAGCCGGCACTCCGCCACCTGAAGTATCACGGGTGTGTTTTTTTCCTCCGCCGCCCTCAGCACCCCGCCGATCATTTCCAGCGAGGACACCGAAAAGGAACCTACCGCGGCATTCTGCTTCTCCGCAGCTTCCAAAAGGGGCTTCAACTTACTCAGAGACATCTTATTCCTCTTTTTCGTCTTTTCCGGCTACGATCAGATGCACACCGGCGTTTTCAAGCAGCTCGGAATATTCTTTGGACGGAGCTTTATCCGTCACCACCATGTCAAAATCGTCCATGCGGGCAAAGGTGAGCATACCCGTCACGCCAAACTTGCGGCTGTCCACCAGCAGACACACGACCTCGCTGTTTTCCACCGCGGCCTGCTTGATCTCATACTCCTGCGCGGAAGAATTGGTGGCGCCGTGCACAGATAAGCCAGTTGCCGCCATGAATGCCTTGCTGATATTATATTTTTTCAGATATCTCACTGCGTCGCCGCCGGTAAAGGAATTGGTTTTTCTGCGAAGCGACCCGGGCAAAACGATCACATGCAGGTTTTCAAGGGGAGCCGCCTGTACGATCGCATCGAGGTTGTTGGTGATGATCGTCACATTCTTTTTATCCCGAAGGCCCTGGATCATGCGCAATGTGGTGGTACCGGAATCAATAAAAATGATGTCGCCATCCGTCACCAGCGCAGATGCGGCCGCGCCGATCAGCCTCTTGGGCTCCTCGGCACTGATGCGCCTTTCATCGTAGGGAGTCAGCAGCGCTGATTTCTGATGAGAACAGACTCCGCCGTACACCTTATCCACCGTGCCCTTCAGGATCAGCTGAGCGATATCCCGTCTCACCGTGTTGGCGGAAACGCCGAATATCTGGATCAGCTCCTCCATCGAGGCGGTACCTTTTTCCAGAATGTATTTTTCCATTTCTATGATCCGTGATGCTTTCATCATTGACACACTCCTTTATATCCATATATATTTTATCCCAATTCTCCGGTTTGTAAAGCAAATTTGAGCATGTTTTGATTAACTTTTTGTAAACTGTTCTTTTTTTGATTGAAAATATGTCCGTATTCTGCTATACTCAATCCATCATAGACGGAAAAGGAGCGAACACATGACGGACGCTGCAAGGATTTCCTCTCTTGTTCTGGATAAGCTGATCGGTCAGCACGGATGCACCGATTTTCACGATCATATGACGTTGGATACCTGGGAATGGCCCCAGGGCGTTGCGCTGTATGCCATGATGAAGCTGTACCGTTCCACCGGAGACAGCGCCATTTTGGAAAAGCTGAAAAACTGGTACGACGCACAGATCGAAAAGGGGCTCCCCTCCCTCAACATCAACACCACAGCCCCCATGCTGTGCCTCACTTTTTTATATGAAGAAACCGGAACAGCAAGTTATCTGGACCTGATCGCCTCCTGGGCGGAACAGGTGATGACCAAATTGCCCCGCACCAGCGAGGGCGGTTTTCAGCACCGCACCAGCGACGATGTGAACGAACAGCAATTGTGGGATGACACCCTGTACATGACCGTTCTGTTTCTCTTCAGGGCCGGCGTGGTTCTGGGACGCGAGGATTACAAAAATGAAGCGAAATACCAGTTCCTGCTTCATATCAAATATCTGCACAGCACAGAAAACCACCTGTGGTATCACGGCTACTGCTTCATTGGCAGTCATCATTTCGCCAATGCCTACTGGTGCCGCGGCAACAGCTGGTTCACTGCCTGCGCGCTGGATTTCTGTGAATGGCTCCCTGAGGGGGATCCCGTGCGCCGCATGGTGGAAAACACCTTCATCGCACAGTGCGAAGCACTGAAAAAATATCAAGATGAAAACGGTCTTTGGCGCACCCTGATCGACGATCCCGCCTCCTACCCGGAAACCTCCGGCAGCGCCGCCATCGCCTACGGCATAAAGAAGGGGCTGCGGCTGGGACTGCTCAGGCAGGATGAATTCGGTCCCTGTGCCGAAAAAGCCGTTCAGGGCGTGCTTTCTCAGGTAGGACCCGACGGCGCGGTGAACGGCGTATCCTACGGCACCCCCATGGGGATGGATCTGGACTTTTACCGGAATATTCCCATCCGGCAGACGGCCTACGGCCAGGGGCTGGTATTCCTGATGCTCACGGAAGTGATGAGCTGACCACCCATATAAAAACAACAACAGCATATTTATGAAAGAAGTGTGAAATAATGAAGCATCGTCCGGAATTGATAAGGGACCTGGATGAACGGGTCGCCGGGCTTCTGGAAAGACAGATCACACTGGAGGGAGATCCCCGTTTCGGAGGCTTCTGGACAGACGAGTTTCATGTTGAACCGCGGCAGAGCGGCTTTTTTCTGGGAGACATGGTTTCCGCCTTCGTAACAGAGGAGAGCAGGTGGTATCTTCATCCCGACATGGCCGAAGCGATCCGGAGAGATCTTGCATACATGAAGGAGCATCAACGTCCGGACGGCTGTTTTGACCTGACTCCCTGCAATTACGCCTCTCCCCCGGACACCGCCTTCATGGTGAACGCCATGCTGAGCGGCTGGTGGCTGCTGGAAAAGTGCGTGGCAAAAGAAGCGGATTTTATCCGCAAGCCCATGTATGAGCTGATCGATTCCGCCTCCCGCGGCATAGCAAAGGGCGGCTTTCATACGCCCAACCATCGCTGGGCCATTTCCTCCTGCCTGCTCAACTGTGAAAAGATCACCGGCAATCCGGAACTTTCCCAAAGAGCGCGGCAGTATCTGCAGGAAGGCCTGGATATCAATGAGGACGGCGAATTTGCCGAACGCAGCGCCGGCAACTACAACCAGGTGAATGACGATCAGATGATCCGTCTGTTCAAGGCGACAGGAGACATCCGTTTCCTCGAAGCTGCCGCAAAGAACCTGGAAATGATGTACTGCTACTTTGACCCCGACAATTCGGTATTCACCAACAATTCCACACGTCAGGATATGGGAAAGAAGGTGTATGCCGATACCTATTATATTTTCTATCTTTTCACCGCCTGGTTCCTCAAAAGGGAGGATCTGGGCCGCATGGCCGGCTTTATCTGGCAGGACTGCCGCAGGCGCGGCACGGTTCCGCCGGGTGCGGAATGGGTGCTGCTTTATCCCGAAATGGACGGTTACGGCGAGGAAGAAGGATTTATTCCCCCCATCGCGAAGGTGGACCGGCTGTTTCCCCAAAGCGATATCGCCCGTATCCGGGAAGGCAAATGGAGCTGTTCCCTTCTCAGGGGCAAGCCCAACTGCCTGTATTTTCAGCACGGCAGCTTCAGCATGTACATGACCATCTATTCCAACCTGTGTGACCGGCGCAATTTCCTGGCTGACACCCTGGAAAAAACCAAAAACGGCTACATTATGCGTTCTCACGCGGCAGGCTGGTATTACCTGCCCTATGATGAAAAGCCCGCCACCTCTGACTGGTGGAAGATGGATTGCCCGCACACAAGAAAAAAAACCGAGGGTCTCCCCCTGGATACCGAACTGATCATTGAAAAAGCAGAGGACGGCATCGATCTCACGATCCGCACCTCCGGCATCGATCAGCTTCCCCTGAGGGCGGAATTTTCCTTCCTGCCCGGCGGTTATGTGCGCACGGAGCATTTTATCCAGCGAACGCTTCCCGGAGAAAGCATCAACGTGCTGGGCGGCACGGTGGAGGCCTGCGGCCCCAGGGGTGAATGCATCCTGCTGGACAGCGCTTTCGGCGCCCATGATTTCCGCGACCGGATGGGCGGCGCATATCCTCTCAGTTCCAATCACTACACGGTGCTCTTTACCGCCTATACCCCGGTGGAAAAAACCGTACGCATCCGGGCCGCGAGGGCGGACCGGCACCCGGTATGACCCCTATATCCGTTTCCTGCCGCACACGGTGCGGTGAAATAAACATTTTAAGGAGGAACTCCCACATGAAGACCCGGAAAATCGTTTCCGTGCTGCTTGCGGCCGTGATGCTGATGACCCTCGTGTCATTCGCCTCTGGCGAAGCGGTAACATTCACCCAGTCCCCCTATCTGGACGGACAGGATCTGCCCAATGTGCAGGATCGTCTCCCCGTCGATGTGATGGTGGAAGACGTGGCCGAGGTTGGCCAGTACACCGATTACATCACCCTGCTGCAGGGCGGTTCTAGCAAATGGGGCCCCGGCAAGCCCACTGAGGAAGCGCTCTTCCGTTTCCGCACCGACGGCACCGTTGAACCCAACGTGGCCAAGGGCTTCGACGTGAACGAAGACTGCACCGTGTGGACCATCTATCTGCGTGAAGGCATGAAGTGGTCTGACGGCGAACCCTTCACTTCTGAAGACTGCCGCTTCTTCTATGAAGAGTGCCTGCAGACCGGCTTCACCGGCAAATCCACCTGGGAAGCGGTCAAGGCTGCGGACGCGAACGGCGAAATGCAGGTCGCGAAGCTGGACATCGTGAACGACACCACCTTCACCATGACCTTCGCTTCCTCCAAGCCCGAATTCCTTCGCGAGCTGGCCATCAACGGCAAGTGGTTCTTCGCTCCCAAGCACTGGCTGCAGGAATCCGTTGCTGTGTACAACGATCCCAACAAGACCGCCGAAGAAAAAGACGCCTATGCTCAGGCGCTGGGCTTCTCCGACATGAAGGCTCTGGGCAACAGCTACACCTATTATTACTGGATCGTGAAGGATCGTCCCACCCTGCGCGGCTGGGTGATCGACGGTGACTTCAACGACGAAATGTGCGTGTGGAAGCGCAATCCCTACTACTGGAAGGTGGATGCCGAGGGCAAGCAGCTGCCCTACATCGACGAGCTCCACTTCCGCCGCTACAGCGATGACAGCCAGGCCCTTCTGTGGATCATGGACGGCACCTGCGATATCGGTTCTCTGGCTTTGACCGATGCCGAAACCGTGCTCAACAGCGACGCTAATGTGAACCTGGTTGAATGGTCCTCCACCGGCTGGACCAGCGAATCCATGCAGCTGAACCTGGCTGTGCAGGATGAACTGAAGCGCCCCCTGTTCCAGGATGTCAATTTCCGTCATGCGCTCTCCATCATTGTGGATCGCAACCAGATCGCTCAGCTGATCGACAACGGCTACACCGTGCCCGCTCAGTCTGCTCCCGGCGAAGGCGCTCAGGGCTATGACCCCGAGTGGACCAACAAGTGGATCGAACAGGATCTGGATGCTGCCAAGGAACTGCTCACCGGCTGTGGCCTCGTGATGGGCGCGGACGGCTTCTGGGCCTTTGCCGACGGCACCAAGCTCACCCTCAACCTGCAGTATCAGGATGAAGCCCATGCCAACCTGGCTGAGCTGATCAAGAACGACCTGAACAAGGCCGGCATCGATGCGACCACCCGTATGTATGACCGTTCCATCATGGAAGAAATGCGTTCCGCCAACGAACACGAGATCGTGCTCAACTACGAAAACTTCGACACCTTCTCCATCTCCCTGCGTCCCGACTACTTCGTCCCGATGCGCGACTACTGCGTGTGGGGCTCCGCCTTCGGCCTGTGGTATCTGAGCCAGGTGGACGGCATCGAGCGTGAAGGCGCCGTGGAACCTCCTCAGGACGTGAAGGACATGCTGGATGCTTACACCGCAATGAAGAACGCCACCTCCTCTGAAGAAAAGGAAGGCTACGCTCTGAAGGTGCTCGACTGCCTGAAGGAAGGCATTTACGAGATCGGCTTCACCTCCTCCAACCCCGTGATCTACGCTGTCAATACCAATATGCACAACTTCCGTGAAGACGGTATTGCCTGCGACGAATTCCGTGATCTGGGTCTGGCCAACTTCGCCTGCCTGTGGGTAAGCAAGTAATGATCTTTCTCCGGTCCCGATAACAGGGCCGGAGGGGCGGGAAGGCACGATGCCTTCCCGCCCCGCATTTTCCGCCATCGTTTCAATCACAAGCAAGGAGGGAGAACGCGTATGGGCAATTACATCTTAAAGCGCGTCCTTACATTCATCCCCATACTGCTGATCATGTCTCTCGTGATCTTTTTTATCATCCAATTGCCCCCCGGAGATTACCTCACCTCTTACGTGGCCGGCCTGAAGGCCGAAGGGCAAATCGTGGATGCCAGTGAAATGGCCAGCCTCAAGGAGCGCTATGGCCTGGATCAACCCTGGATCGTTCAATATTTCAAGTGGATGGGCAACATTATTACCCATTTTGATTTCGGATATTCCTTCGACTATGAAAAGCCGGTGTGGCCGGTCATTGCCGAAGTGCTGCCGATGACGATCATCGTTTCCATCGTCACGATGCTGTTCAACTACCTGGTCGGCATCCCCATCGGCATATACAGCGCCGTTCACCAGTATTCAGTGGGAGATTACTGCTTCACCCTGTTGGGATTTTTGGGAATGGCGGTCCCTAATTTCCTGTTTGCCATTTTGCTGATGTACGGCACCTACATCTGGACCGGCACCGCCTTCATCGGCCTTTATTCCAACGAGATCCTTCTGGGTCTCAAGCAGGGCACCCTGCAGTGGTGGGATCTGCTCGTGCGCGGGGATTTCTGGGGAAGAATGGCGATTCCCATCATTGTGATCGGCACCTCCGGCACCTGCGGCACGCTGCGTTCCATGCGTGCTCAGATGCTGGATGAGCTGGGCCGCAACTATGTGCTGTGCGCCCGGGCCAAGGGTGTGTCTGAAAAGCGCATCATTTACAAATACTGCCTGCGTGCCGCGCTGAACCCCACGGTGAGCGGCTTGAGCGGTGTGCTTTCCCACATTTTCAACGGTTCCACCATCTCAGCCATTGTGATGAACCTGCAATTGGTGGGCCCCCGCCTGTATGACGCGCTGAAAGCGCAGGATATGTACCTTGCCGGCACCATCCTGCTGGTGATGGGCTTCCTGATCGTGGTGGGAACCCTGCTTTCCGATATTATGCTTGCCTGGCTGGATCCCCGCATCCGCTTTTCCGGAAGGAGGGCCGAAGCATGAGTGAAGACAGAAAAGCGCTCCGCGCAGCCCGAAAGGCTGAAAAAGCGCGGATCAAGGAAGAAAAGTATTACCTGGCCTCCCAATGGAGCCTGATGGCCCGGAAACTGCGCAAGCATTCCCTGGCAAAGGTGTCTCTGATCATTCTGGGTTTCCTCTATTTTGTCGCGCTGTTCGGAGATTTTATTGCCCCCTACAACCTCACCTCCTATGACGGCGACTGTAAGGATCTTCCCCCCACGACCGTCCATTTTATGCTGGACGGCAAGCTGACCGGCCCCTACATTTACAGATCCAGCTGGCAGACACTCAAAATGAGTGTGTCTGAAATGAGCAAGGCCAAAAAAGAAGCGGCCGAGCGGGGCGAGACCTTCTCCACCCGGAGGATCGTGACCGACGAGACCACGCCCCTTCCCATTCAGTTCTTTGTGCACGGATCCCCCTATAAGGTGCTGGGCTTCATCGACTGTGACCTGCATCTTTTCGGAGTGGAAAACGGAAAGGTGTTCCTCTTCGGCGCCGACAACATGGGGCGCGACCTTTTCAGCCGCATCATTCTGGGCAGCCAGGTATCCCTGACGATCCCCTTCGCGGGCACGCTCATCAGCTTTGTGCTGGGCCTGCTCATCGGCTCGGTTTCCGGTTACTTCGGCGGCTGGGTGGATAACGTGATCCAGCGTGTCATCGAGGTGCTCAATTCTCTTCCCTCCCTGCCCCTGTGGATGGCGCTTTCCGCCGCGATCCCGGCCGGCATTCCACCGGTGCAGATGTACCTGCTGATCACTGTGATCCTTTCCCTGATCGGGTGGACCGGGCTGGCCCGCGTGGTGCGCGGAAAATTCATGAGCCTCAAAAATGAAGACTATGTGATGGCTGCCCGCCTGGCCGGTGTGAGCGACATGAAGATCATTCTGAAGCACATGGTGCCCGGCTTCATGAGCTACCTGATCGTGAACCTCACCCTGGGCATTCCCAGCATGATCATCGGCGAGACCAGCATGAGCTTCCTGGGCCTGGGCATCCAGGCGCCGGCCACCAGCTGGGGCGTGCTGCTCAAGGAGGCCCAGAATGTGACCAACATCGTGGAGCATCCCTGGTGCCTGATCCCACTGTTCTTTGTGGTGCTGGCGGTGCTGGCATTCAACTTCCTGGGCGACGGCATGCGCGACGCTGCGGACCCCTACAAGTGACGGAGGTGGCGTAAATGAGCGAAAACCAAGAACCGATCATCCGGGTGAAGGACCTGCGCGTCAGTATCAAAATGGATGAGGGGATGCTGACCCCCGTGCGCGGCGTCAGCTTTGACATTCGACCCGGTGAAACGCTGGGACTGGTGGGCGAATCCGGCTGCGGAAAAAGCCTTACCAGCAAAGCGATCTTAGGCATCAACGATAAAAAATGCCGTTCCGAAGGCGAAATATGGTTTAGGGACGACAAGGATAACGTGACTGACCTTCTGAAATTGAACCCCCGCGGAAAAGAAATACGCCAGATCCGCGGAAAGCAGATCTCGATGATCTTCCAGGAGCCGATGGTAGCCTTCTCCCCGATGTATACCATTGGCAACCAGATCAACGAATGCACACGGCTGCATATCACGAAGGATAAAAAGGAATCCAAGGCGATCACTTTGGAAATGATGAAAAAAGTGGGCATCGCCAACGCGGAAAAACGCTACGACCAATATCCCCATGAGTTTTCCGGCGGCATGCTTCAGCGTGCCCTGATCGCAATGGCCCTGGTGTGCAAGCCGAGGCTGCTGATCGCCGATGAACCCACCACCGCCCTGGACGTGACCATTCAGGCTCAGATCCTGGAATTGATGCAGGAATTGCAGAAGGAATTGGGCATGGCCATCCTCTTCATCACTCACGACCTGGGCACCGTTGCCAAAATGTGCGACCGGGTGGCCGTCATGTACCTTGGAAAGATCGTAGAGACCGGCACGGCAAGGGAGATCTACAAGCAGCCGGCGCATCCCTACACAAGAGGCCTGATGGGCAGTGTGCATAAGATCGGCACCCGCAAGCTGGACCGGCTCTTTTCCATCGACGGCACAGTTCCTCTGGCCCTCAACCTGAAGCCGGGCTGCGGCTTCTTTGACCGCTGTGATGTGCATGATGAACAGCTTTGCATGAAAAACGAGCCCGGGCTGATCTCGCTTGGCGGCACCCACTGCGCCGCCTGCATCCGCTGCATGGGAAAGGAGATGAAGCAGGATGAGTGAAAGCGGAAAAATGCTTCTGCAGGTCAAAAACGTCTCCAAACGCTTCACCTCCAAGGGCGTATGCGTGCGCGCGGTATCCGATGTTTCCTTTGACATCCGCGAAGGTGAGACCGTAGGCATCGTCGGCGAATCCGGCTGCGGAAAAACCACCCTGGGCCGCTGTATCGTGCGGGCCATTCCCGCCAGCGAAGGCGAAGTGCTCTACACCGACAGCGCCGACCGCACCCGCGATTTTCTGAAGCTGGATAAAAAGCAGATGAAGGAAGTGCGCAAGGAGATCCAGATGATCTTCCAGGACCCCTATTCCTCTCTGGATCCCCGCATGACCGTGATCGACATTATCGCCGAACCCCTCAAAGCCAATTATCCCGATATGCCCCGTGAGGAACGGGAAAAACGGGTGATCGACATTGCCCGGAGGGTCGGCCTCAACACCACCTACCTGAAGCGTTACCCTCACGCCTTTTCCGGCGGCCAGCGCCAGCGCATCGGCATTGCCCGGGCCCTGGTGCTTCAGCCCCGCCTGATCGTGTGCGACGAGGCCGTAAGCGCCCTGGATGTATCCATTCAGGCGCAGATCATCAACCTTCTCCGCGATCTGCAGAAGGAAATGCACCTCACCTACATTTTCATCAGTCATGATCTTTCGGTGGTGGAGCACATTTCCGACAAGGTGGGCGTGATGTATCTGGGGCGGCTGGTGGAATTCGGCAAAACGGAGGAGCTTTTCTCCCGTCCCCTGCACCCCTATACAGAAGCCCTGCTCTCCGCCGTGCCGGTCGCTGACCCGGATTACAATATGGACCGTATTCCCCTGCAGGGCGAGATCCCCAACCCGGCCAATCCTCCCTCCGGCTGCTATTTCCACGAACGCTGCCGCTACTGCAAGCAAAAATGCATTGACGAATGGCCCGAATTGAGAGTGGTGAACGGCCGCCAGGTCGCCTGCCATTTTGCTGAGGAAATGCAGCTGCGGGGCTTTGATTATGAACAGGACGCGCTGAAAAAAGACTGAGGAACAGGATAAGCACAACTGACAACATGACCGAAGAAAGCTCTCTCCTGTAATACTAAACGGGTTTTAAAAACTGAACAGATGCGCCGCATATTTTTCCCTCTGGCTAAGCTGAGTGGAGGGTGGCGTACGTGCAACGTACGTTTAACAGAATGAAGCAACGCCAGAGGGGAAAAGCTGCAAGCAGATGTTGGGTTTTTAAAATGAGTTTAGTATAAGGCGGGATCTGCTCCGGTCATTTATTTCTTTATAATCGGGTCACTCAGTGATATACTGGAAGCGGTGAGCAGCTTTTCTTGTTCAGCCGTCCCATGCAGCCCCGTCTGCCCTGTCAAATGTACAACCCAAGGAGGAACCATGGTCGATATCAGATATCGTGGGCCTTTATCTTACCGCGGGCTCCGCTTTATCGCATTGCTTGCCATGACACTGAGCCAGATCGCAGCCCTGTTTCTGGGGCTTCGAAGCATCGCAGCCTGGGCCGGAGAGGATTTTGCAAACCGTCTCATGGGTCCAAACGAGGTCATCGTCCTTACCCTTTTCCGATCTCTCGGAGGCATCACCTTTCCGCTGCTGCTGATCTCTTCCATGTCCATCGTGGTTCGGAAACGGGAAAAGATCCTCCGCGTGATGCTGAACAACTTTCTGCTCGCAGCCATCACCTATTGGTTCATTGTTTCGCTGGCGGAGGAGATGATCGTCATCCTGATCAAGACCCTCCCGAGGATTCTGCCGGACATCAAAAATCTGGATACGACGCTGGCGATCCTGCTAAGCCGCGTAGTCGAGCATGCAACCAACGGAGATCTGATCAAAACGCTTTCCAACAGTGGGATCACACCGGAAATGATCGCCGCGATGCTTGAATCCCTGACCGGCCAGGCCGTCAGTGCGGATCAGATGCTTTCCTCCATCAGCGACCCAAGCACCACGATGGGGCTTGCGGAGCTGATCATTCAGAGCATTCCGGCCATTCTGGATACGTTGGGGATCACCAGTGAGCAGGCAATGGATGAGATCGCAAGCTATATTACGCAGGAGATGGTCCGCAGCCATCTGAATGTGAATGTGTTTTTGGATCTTTTCCTGTGCACGGTGTTCTGGTTCTTTATCGCCTGGCAGCCGAAAAAGCTGGCAGGCGGGAAGCTGCTGCTGTTTCGCTGCTGCGCCGTATTCCCCATGCTTTATCTGGCCGTCGGCGCGTTCCTGTCGGGCATGAACCGGGTGGACTGGATCCAGCTGAGCCTGCCCCTCTGGGTTGTCGGCCTGCTTCCCAGCCGGAAGATCCCCGGCATTTTGCTGTTCCTCGCCATGACGCTTTATATCAAATACCGCGAGGCGGAGGAATTCCGACGCGGCGGAAACGCCGACACGTTCCGGAGCTTTCTGCAGACGAACCGCAACAGCCTGCATTTCGCGCTTTTCATGTGTGCGATCCTGCTCCTGCTGAGCGGAGCGGACTGGCTGCTTGGGCAGATCGACACCGCAAGGCTTTCCTCCTGGGGCATCGGTGTTTCTACGACCATGTATCTCGCGATCCCCTTTGTGCTGCTGTTCAGCTATAATCGGGAGCCGCGTTTCCGCATCCTGAACGCATTTGTTCCCGTATATTATGTGCTCAGCTTTTTCCTGATCTTCCTGCTCGTGCTGGCCACGATCTACGCAGCGCCGCAGTTCTTAAACGGGGTCCCCCTCAGCGCCATTGAGTAGTGCGGACGCATCCGAAAAAAGAAAACGAAATACGATACTTCAATAAAACGATAAATAGAAAGGAAAACATCATGCCTTTTAATAAAAACGATCTGGCCTTCTCCACGATGTGGAACTATCGAAAAGCCTCCTCCGGAGACGAGCTGATCGATCAGATATTGCAGCTGGGCTTTAAAAAGGTGGAGCTCAATTACCGGGTGAAACCGGAATGGCTGCCGCAGATCACAAAAAGGATCAAAGCAGGAGAGGTCGAAGCGGTGAGCGTTCACAATGTTTTTCCGGAAACAAAGGATGAACGCTTCGGCACCGACAGCGTGCTTCTGGGCTATGAGGATGATCGCCTTCGCCGCCGGGCAGTGGAGCTGGGCTGCCGTTCCATCGACCATGCCTGCGATCTGGGCGCAAAAGCGGTGGTGTTTCACCCCACTGAGGTGCCCCTTTCTCCCGAAAAATACGATATCCCCTTAAAAAAGTGGGTAGCTGCCAAACGGCAGGACAGCGAAAAATTCAAAGCTCTGCAGGCGGAAATGCTGAAAGCCCGGCAAGCCTCGCCCTATCTTGCACAAATAATGAAAAGCATTGAAGAATTGTGCGATCATGTGGTGAAAAACGGTTTATCCGTGCGTCTTGGCATGGAAAACCGGGCCATGTGCCATCAGATCCCGATTTTTTCCGAGTTTGAACTGATCGCGGAACACTTTTCGGGCAGCCCTGCAGGCATCTGGCTGGATACCGGACACGCGATCATGATGCAGGAATTGGGTCTTCAGCAGCTTCCCCTTCCAGAAAAAGCAGCTGGCTGCATCGTGGGCATGCATATTCATGACGCCGCGGACGGGCTGGACCACTATGCCCCCTGCACCCTGCCCGGAAATGTTCTGACAGGCTTTGCTCCCTATATTTCTGCCTCGCCCATCCGGGTGCTGGAATTATCCGGGCGGCTGAGCGCACAGGAGATCCTGACCGGAACCGACCGTTTTATTCAGCTTTACGGCGCTCTGTAACAGAAAGGAACAAACATGAAATGCATCTGCATTGATGGGGGCGGCACCTCCACCAAGCTGGCCGTGATCGAAAACGGCACCGATATCATTTACCGTGAAACGCGTCCATCTCTTCGGGGAGGGGACGCCACTGTAAGCCTGATCTCTTCCATGATCCAAAGCGCACAGGAACGGTTTCCAGATACACCGGCAGCCCTGTCCTTCGCCGGTTACATCACACCGGACGGAAGAGTGACCGGCAACCAGGTGGACCTGTGGGAATATCCCCTGCGGGAAAAGCTGATGGAGGCGACCGGAGACGACATTCCCGTGGAAAATGACGGTGTATGCGCCATGATCGCAGAAATCGAATATGGGGCGCTGAAGGGCTGCTCCACCGGGGTGCTGATCACGCTGGGCACAGGCATTGGCGGAGGCATCCTTTCTCAGGGACATATCTACCGCGGAAACACCGACCGCAACATGGAGATCGGCCACATGATCACCCACGCCTATGGCCGCAGATGCTCATGCGGACAAAGAGGCTGCTGGGAAGAATATGCTTCCTGCCCAGCCCTGAGCCGTTCCTGCGGCGGCCTTCCCGTGCGGAAGATCGTGGAAAAAGTGCGGCGGGGCGAATATGCACAGCAGTGGAGCGATCACATCCGGGAGATCTGCCTGGGATTGATGTCGCTTGGAAGCCTGTTTTACCCGGAAAAGCTGGTGCTGGGCGGCGGGCTTGCCAACTGCGGCGATCTGCTTTTACGATCCATCCGGCAGGAGCTTGAAAAGGATGAAGGCTGGCAGAACAACCTGAGCGGCATTCAGGTGTGCACGGCAGCATTTTTGAACGATGCCGGTGTGATCGGGGCGGGAGTGCTGGGCGCAAGGCAGAAAACAAATGAGTAATACAGCGGTCTTTGCAGGGAGTACAAAGAGCACTGCATTTCTGCTGCTTCCCTGTTGGGCCTGCATTCCGGAAAAGAAGCACCGTCGGGGCCATTTCAACCTGCCCAATGCGGAAACCCCATCTCCCACAGGCCGAGATTTCTGACAGGGCACTGCGATTCCTGAATGGAAAACGAATTTCGGTATCCATAAGCAAAGGCTCTCTTCTGTATCTGAAAAATACAGAAGATTTTTTATTTCTGTACAGTTGCTGTACACACCCCCTCAGCCTTAAGATGGCACTGTCACCGGAACGACCGGGAACCTCCTATCCAGACAGACCGGGAACCAAAGAGGCGCTGCCATGAATGCCTTTGGCTGAAGTTGGCGGAAACATCACGGGTACAGGATCCGGTATCCGTTTTATATAGATGGTTCTCTCAAGGCAGGGGCTCCGACCCCTGCCGTTTCACTTGAAGCGGCAACGCATTCATAAATAGGCAAAAAAACCTGTATATGACGGAATACTCCTTTTACCGTTCAACCGTTTTCAGAATCGGGACCGCCCAGCCATGAAACACTGAATTCTCAGTGCTTTCATGATTTATTCAAACTTTGTTCACAATTTTCATTTATAATAAGTCCGTACCTGAAAAGGCACACTACCATTTCGACTGACCCTGGAGGCGACAAAAATGAAAAAAAGCATTCTCACAACCCTATCTGTTCTTATCCTTTCCGTTGTGATGATCACGACGCTCGCGGCCGGCGCGACAGCAGAAAACGACTCGATCCCTGCGGAGGAGATCGACCGTCTTTTGAACGTTGAAACCGATCCCGCACAGGTGACCAGCCCCTTCATAGAAGTGGGTAATAAAAACCGCGAGAGCATCGTGGGCATCCGCAATTATCAGGAAGTGACCACCTATTCCGTTAATGATTTCGGTTTTCCCTTCGATTTCGGTTTCCCCTTTGATTTTGGCTTCGGCGGCGGCTACGGAAACGGCTACGGCGGAAGCAACCGCACAGAAGAACAATTGGCTGCCACCGGCAGCGGCGTGGTGATCACCTCCTACGGCCATGTGATCACCAACTACCATGTGGTGCAGGATGCCAAGCGTGTGACCGTCACCGTGCAGGGAGACGAAAAGGAATACAACGCGGTCGTCTCCGGCTTTGACGCCGAGCTGGACATCGCGGTGCTGTACGTGCCCGAGCTGCAGCTTTCTCCCGTCACCCTGGGCAACAGCGACCAATTGCAGGTGGGTGAATGGGCCATCGTGGTGGGCAACCCCCTGGGCGAAAAATTTGCCCGCACCATCACCGTGGGCGTCGTTTCCGCTCTGGACCGGGATGTGACCGACACCACCACCGATATCTACGGCCGCCGTACCTCTGTGACCAACAAAATGATCCAGGTGGACGCCGCGATCAACAGCGGTAACAGCGGCGGCGGCATGTTCAACGTGCTGGGCCAGCTGATGGGAATTCCCGCTCGCAAGTACACCTCTTCTTCTTCCTCTCAGGCCGATGTGGACAACATTGGCATGTGCATCCCCGTGAACGTGGCAAAGCCCCTGATCCGTCAGGTGCTGGAAAGCTTTGATCCCGCTGCCGCTGCCCTGAAGAAAGAAGAAACCCAGAAGGCCAATGCTTCCAAGCCCCGCATGGCCGTCACCATCACCACCCTGCGCAACACCTCCGGCACTAAGCTGCCCAACGGCTGCTATGTGCTGGAAGTGGAAAAGAACGGCCCTGCCGACCTGGCCGGCATCCTGCCCGGCGACATCATCGTGGAGATCAACGGCAGCATTATCTCCAGCAGCACCGCACTTTCCGATTACATTGCCGGCTGCAAGGCGGGAGACGAGCTTTCCGTGAAGCTGTTCCGTATGCCCGGCCTTACAGACCTGGTAAGCTCGGATGACCGCTCGATAGACCTGAAGAAGCTGGAAGAACTGGAAGACGGCAAATACCAGACCTTCACTGTCACCCTGATCGGCCAGGAAATGCTGGAAAGCAGTAAACGTTGATTTTCTCAGCAATTGAATATAGTACTGGGACTGATGCAGAACCACCCGGCTGCATCAGTCTTTTTTATTCCCTTTGGTAATCGTTTTGTGCTAATTCTTACGATTTTTATTGACAATTAAAAAGCAGATCGAAGATGATCCGAAGGGAAAACCGCCCGCCGTTCTCTGCGTGATCTGCGGCATGTCAAACGCTGCTTACCGCCGTCCGGACGGTGTATTTGTGGTGCCGATTACCGCGCAGTAAAATTAGCTTTTATTGAACGGGAAGTATGAGAATAAATTTCATTGAAAAAGCTCCGGCCCGTCTTTCAATCAGACAGGCCGGAGCCCTCATTTTTCTTCTGTTGCTATTGCTTATTCGGCGGCAGGAACAGAATGTACGCTGACCTGCTTGTCAAACTTGCCCTTGCGCTCGAAGCGGACGATGCCGTCAGCCTTGGCGAAGAGGGTGTCATCCTTACCGATGCCCACATTCAGGCCGGGCCAGATCTTGGTTCCGCGCTGACGCACGAGGATGTTGCCGGCCAGCACAAACTGACCATCGGCACGCTTGGGCCCGAGGCGCTTGCTTTCGCTGTCACGGCCGTTACGGGTGGAGCCCATACCTTTTTTATGGGCGAAAAGCTGCAGATTGAGCTTCAACATGATTTCTTCCTCCATATCATGGCAGTTCCGGTGGAACCGCCGACTTATTCCTGAGAGCAGATAACGCGGACATAAGCGGGATACTCCTCGCTGATGTCGCGAAGCCCCTGCACCATGCTTTGCAGGATCACCTGCGCATCCCGGTTTCCCGGGGCATGGATCCGGGCTTCCAGCAGCCCCTCTCCCACTTTCACCTTCGGCACCGTATGCGCCACCATTTCCAGGGCATTCACACAGGTGGTGGTCAAAGCAGAGACCGCGGCGCACACGATATCCCTTCCCTCCTCGGCATATCCGCTATGCCCGGTGCAGGAAAAACCGATAATGCCGCTTTCGTTGCTGCTTATGCGGACGGTGGTCATCTTACGCCTTGATACCGGTGATCTCCACCTGGGTGAAGGGCTGACGATGGCCGGCCTTACGGCGATAATTCTTCTTGCTCTTGTACTTGAAGATCACGATCTTCTGACCCTTGCCCTGACGAATGACCTTGCCAGTCACTTCAGCGCCCTCAACATAGGGCTTGCCGACGGTGATGTCATCGCCGGAGAGCATGAGCACGGGGAAGGAAACGATGTCTCCCTCTTTGTTGTCCAGCTTTTCGATGTAGATGGTGTCTCCCTCAGACACACGGTACTGTTTGCCGCCGGTAGCGATAATAGCATACATGGGCAGCACCTCCTTAAATAATACTTACTCGCCGGGATTCCCGGAAGGAAGGATGGCGTTTTTCAGCCACGAGGCCGCGCAATGCGCGTTCAAAAAGCCCCACCCGAGCGGTTGCCATAAAATATTACCATAACAGATGCCGTTCGTCAATCCTGTTTTGATCAGATCCAGCATTTCTTTTTCGTTGCTGAAGTGAAAAGTTAACTTCCAGTCCTCGTGCGCGCGACTGGCACTAAGTCTTACAGGAAGTTCCAGTGGAAATAAGTCTTACAGAAAAGTACAATCCATCATGGGCGATGACACCGGATGGAGGAAAAAGAAATGTCATCAGGAAAATACAGTCATTTAACAGCACAGGATCGCCACATAATTGAAGCAGGCATCTTTACACGGGAAAAGAGATACCTAAACTAATTACAGATAAGTTTGAGCTTTATAACTATAATCATGCTGTTGAGATAATGTCGCAGGCATTCCCTACAGAATGGAATGTGTCCAAAACAAAAGACAGCAAAAGTGCCCTCAACCCGCCAAATTCGTAGAAAAATCCCCGAAACACGATTGTTTCGGGAATCTCTTAAAAAGTGCCGGTGGTGGGACTCGAACCCACACAGTGTTGCCACCAACGGATTTTGAGTCCGTCACGTCTACCATTCCATCACACCGGCAGCTGACGGATGAAAGTATATAGCATTATGCTGAAAAAAGCAAGATTTTGTTTTGCAGATCAGTTCTCAGATATCTGCTGATCCGGCTCTCCGGCTTTATCTTCTTCCGATTCCTCGGCTTTGTCTTCTTCCGGTCCGTCGATCATGCCAAGCTCGACATAAAGATCATAATACTCATCATACAGCCCGCACACGGCATCCATACCGGCGTTAGGACTGAAAGCTTTCTGCAGAACGAGTTCCCAGGAGCCGTATTTTTCGAACAGAGAATCCGCTGTTGGACCTTCTTCGTTTCCGTAGCTTTCCAGATTGCTCTTTCTGGCAACCGCCAGACCTTCCGGATCATTTTCATACGCAGCCAGACGGAGGCGGTTCCTCTCCGCACTGACAGCCCTCGCCATTTCCTCAATGCCGGCGCCGTCATCCCGCATTTCGTGCAGGATGTCATACATTGTATAAAGACTTTCATGGTAGGCCTCGCGATTCTTCTTCGCGTCGGCAACAAACTCCGGATCCGTCCAGTCATACGCAGCGTACTCTCCCAGACGTTTGGATTCAGGATCCGGCGAAAATCCGTATACCGCATCCGGATCCGCAATGATATCCGCCATAGCGGCGGAGTTCTCTGCGGGATCATGGAAATAGCGGAAAGCTTCCGGTTCCGGTTCCGCTTCCGCGGACGCAAACATGCAGAACATGGACAGCAGGAACACAAGCAGAAGACAAGCAGCAAAACAACGTTTCATTCTGAGAAACACTTCCTTTTCCGATCAAAAGTTTTCTGCATTATACGTCAGAGGCATAATACTGTCAAGATGTTTACAGTAACCCGTACATTCCGCCTGCTATGCAGCCATCTGTTCCGTCCCTTCTCCCACCGGGGAGACCTCATCGGACCGCGGGACCGGAACAAAGAGATAATCCAGATCCGTTTCCGTGGGGATCCCGGGGATCACAGCGGTCATGCTGTACTGCCAAATATCAAAGCGGTAATAAAAGCTCGGGAAGGTAAGGTCCGGCGGCGTGCACGGAAGAGCAAACCACAGATCATACTCCTGCAGACGGGAAAGATCAAAGGTATAGTAGCCCGGAATACGGTTAAAGTAGACGCAGGCATCGTATCCGGCGTTTTCAATCGTCTGACAGAACGCCACGGCACAGTCGGTAACCGTTACGCCTGGAAGACCGTTCGTTCTGGAGTCCTCGGTCTTCTGCTCTTCCCAGTCAAACGCGATTGGGAGATCGACCCTGTAGTTTCCGGTATTCAGCTTATCAATGACCCAGTTCGCCTCTTCGATCGCCTCGGAAACGGAAACCGCCTGAGAGAAGAAATACACACCGGTCTCCAGCCCGCAGCTTCTCGCGCCGGAATAGTTCCGGTCAAAGTAAAGATCGTCAAACAGTCCGCCCTCGGTCGAGCCGCGGCGACCTATACGGAGATATACGAAGTCAAATTCCGAAGAAGGCACCTGACTCCAGTCGATCCCGTACTGGAATTCGGAAACGTCAAAGCCTTTTTTCAGAGTAAAGTCCGTTCCCGTATAGACAGGCTCCCCGTCCGTCCACGAGAACTGCTCCTGCGTAAGCGGGTTGACAGGGATTCCCTCTTTGGGCGTATACCAGGTCCAGTCATATCCGTCATACAGATAGACCTGCCCCTCATGCGGATCGGGCGTCGGCTCCGGCACCCCGCAGCCCTTCAGGCAGATCGCACAGGAGACGGCAAGAAGTATAAGACATATAATAATGATAACGATTCTGTAATTCCTCATAATAACAGTATCTTATCATAGTCCTGCGGAAATTGGAAGCGAAAACCGCTCAGACTTCGCAGGAAAGGAAAGAAGGTGATAAAAGTTCCCAATCTGTACACAATTAGCGCTTGACTTTCGAAGATTTGATGGTAAAATATGCATACATTTTGAGGGAGTAGCAAGCGTGCGGTAGTGCGCAGCATGTCAACATCA
>JAZLIA010000035.1:0-32664 GCA_045617125.1 Clostridia bacterium
TTCAGCGATATGGAATTGAAAAATGGGAACAGCGTGATCATAGGAAGCAAAAAAAGCGGAGATCATCCCGCGGATCTGTATTTCTCAGGAAAAAAGCGAGTATGGGAAAAGAAAAAAAGGGATGTTGCGCTGCTCATTGATCCCTATGGACGCATTGTGAGCTATGCAGATAACGGAATCAGCGAATAACGGTTGGAAGATGACAACAGGCTGCTGATATGATATAATATACAAGGCCGTTTATGAACTCATGTACTGATAGAATTTATTTATTAAGAGGCAGGAAAGATGATTAGGAAGATCGTGACGCTGGGAGATGAAGCTCTCAGGAAAAACTGTAAACCAATGCAAAAATTTGATCTGAGGCTGAACCTGCTGCTTCGTGATATGAAAGAAACGATGTATAAGGCTGAGGGGGTAGGCCTTGCCGCACCGCAGATCGGTATTCTGCGCAGGATCGTTGTGATCGATGTAGGAGATGGATTGATCGAGCTTATCAATCCCGAGATCCAGTCGATGGAAGGCGAGCAGGCCGGTCCGGAAGGATGCCTGAGTCTTCCCGGAAGGAGAGGATATGTGGTTCGCCCGCAGAAGGTGACCGTGAAGGCACAGGACAGAAACGGAAAACCGTTTACGGTGACCGGGGAAGACTTGCTTGCCAGGGCGCTGTGTCATGAGATCGATCATTTGGAAGGAGTACTGTATATCGACAAAATGGATCATGAGATCACAGATGAAAGTGAAGGCTGAGCATGAAAACTGTTTTTATGGGAACTCCTGAATTTGGAGCAGTTTGCCTGCGGAAATTGCTTGATGAGGGCTATGAAGTGTGCGCTGTGGTCACACAGCCAGATCGTCCCAAGGGGCGCGGAAACAAGCTTGTGTTCAGCCCGGTGAAAGAAATTGCCGTTCATGAGGGGATTCCCGTTCTTCAGCCGGAAAAGATCAGCCGGGAATGTGTGGAAGAACTGGAAAAAATGCATCCGGATGTGTTTGTTACGGCCGCATTTGGACAGTTTCTTTCAGAAAAGATATTGAGTATCCCGGTCTACGGTACGGTGAATGTTCACGCATCCCTGCTTCCGAAGCACAGAGGAAGCGCGCCCATCAACTGGTCGGTGATCCTGGGAGAAAAGGAGACCGGTATCACCACGATGATGACGGTGAGAAAAATGGATGCCGGAGATATTCTTCTGCAGAAGAAGGTGCCCATTTTCGACGATGAAACTGCGGGAGAACTCACGGAGCGCATGGCCGGTATCGGAGCGGAGCTGTTGATCGAAACACTTCAGAAGCTGGAAAAAGGAAACTGTCCCCGTACACCCCAGAATGAAGAAGAAATGACCTATGAACCCATGCTGACCAAAGAAAATGGCCGGATCAGCTGGCAGGAAAGCGCGGAACGCATTTGCCACCTTGTTCGAGGAACATCCCCCTGGCCGGGTGCTTATTGTGACATGGCAGGCGAGGTGATGAAAGTGTGGAAGGCCACTCCGGCAGAAAACACGTATTCAGGAGAACCCGGAAGCGTGATCGCAGCAGATGCGAAAAATGGCCTGATCGTTGCCTGCGGAAGCGGCGCGGTCAAAATTACGGAAATACAGATGCAGGGCGGGAAAAGAATGAGCGTTTCCGCCTATCTCTCCGGGCACAGGATCTCCGTGACTTCTCTCGGTTAAAATAGTCGAATGATAATTGGATGAAAGCAGGGGTTCAAATTGGATATACATAAGGATCAAAAGCCGTTTGCCGGAAAAAGAAGCGGAAATAACGGAGATCGGAACGGGACGCATTCAGCGCCGAGGGGGCCGCGGACCAGATCAGAAACGGGAGCTCATGGCAAGCCTGCGTTTTCCAGAAAGCCTTCCCGTCCATCCGGGAAAATGGAGCTTCCCACCCGTTCCTTTGTTCCGGTGAATAAAACCGCTCGCTTTGTTGCGCTCATGGCGGTCGAAGATGTGATGAACAAGGATACCTATGCATCCATGGCCTTGGATGCACGTTTTTCGGAGGCCAATCTTTCACAGGCCGATAAACGTCTTGCCGCCAGCATCGCATACCGAACGCTTGAAAATACCCTCCGGATCGACGGAATCCTGGATCAGTTTCTGGAAAAAAGGGCGGAGCTGCCGCAACTGATACAGGATGTGCTCAGAATATCGGTGTGCCAGATCTTTTTCCATGATCGGCTCCCGGAAAATGCCATTGTGGATGAGGCAGTCAAGATCGTCCGCTTTTTGAAAAACGAAGCTTTTACAGGTCTTGTGAACGGGGTGCTGCGTAATATTCTCCGTTCCCGGGATCAGGTTGTGACGCCGGACCGGAACGATCTTGCCCATTATCTTTCTGTGATGTATTCCGTGCCGAAATGGCTGACAAAAAAACTCATGGAAGGCTATGGTAGCGAAACTGCAGAACAGATATGTGCATATCGTAAAGAAAAGCACTATATCACCCTGCGGCCGAATATGACCCGCTTTGCGGATGACAGTGCTTTTGAAAGGGAGATTCTTGCTAAAAAGGTATGGGCCTGGGAAAAGGGAAAAATACCGCATTCCTATCATGTGTTCAATGTTTCGGATGTGGCCCGCGATGCAGATTATCTAAGCGGCAGTTTTTCTGTTCAGGGAGAAAGCAGCATGGCCTGCGTGATGGCGGCCGGAGTGAAACCGGGAATGAAGGTGCTGGATTGCTGTGCGGCTCCGGGAGGAAAAACAGCTTATATCGCTGAGTTGATGAAAGGAACAGGCCGCATCTATGCATGGGATCTTCATGATCACCGTGTTGCGCTGATCCGCGCGATGCAGAAGAGACTGGGATTGGAAAACATCCGCCCCGCAGTAAGGGATGCCCTGATTCCGAAGGATGATCTGAAAGAAACGCTGGATCTGGTTTTGCTGGATGCTCCGTGTTCTAATCTGGGCGTAATGGATGATAAACCGGATGTGAAGCTGAGAGTCAGCCCGGAATCTGTGCAGGAGCTTGCAGAAACGCAGAGAAAGCTGATGGATGTGTGCTCCGGATATGTGAAAAAGGGCGGGACTTTCATTTATTCAACCTGTTCGATCCTTCCGGAGGAGAATATTAACCAGGTGCGGGATTTTCTCGCCAGGCATCCGGAATTCAAACCGGACAAACCTGCCGGGCTTCCTGAATCCATAAGGCAATATTGCGAAGAGGATGGGCTTCAGCTTCTCAGCTGCCGCGATGAAATGGAAGGGTTCTTTATTGCCCGCCTTCGAAAGCTTTGACACATCGATAAAAGATACATGATCTTGAGCTGATGTGAATAACCTATAAACCATATCCTTGATAAGAAAAACCCTCCCCAAAGGGGAGGGCTGACGATCTTTCGATCAATACTGATTGCGCATCTTGTTGTAGCAGTCGCGGCAATAGACGGGCTTGTCACCACGGGGCTGGAAAGGAACCTGAGTGGTAGCACCGCAGCTGTCGCAGATCACTTCGTACATCTGACGCTCGCCACGATTGGCATTGCCGCCATTGTTACGACGGGCAGCACGGCAGGCGGGGCAGCGCCGGGGTTCATTCTGGAAACCCTTCTCAGCATAGAAAGCCTGTTCGGAAGCAGAGAAAGTGAATTCCTGGCCGCATTCGGCGCAAGTCAAGGTCTTGTCCTGATACATTGATGTATCCTCCTGTAAAATATGTTTCCAAACCGAGTTGATACGATCAGGTATTTCCAAGGTAGTTTGCATCGGTCAGCTTGGACGATGAAAATCCGGGGATAACACCAATGGCAGCCTGGCTTGGTACCGGAAAAGTATAGCACAATCAAAACGGTTTGTATAGCCCCTTTTAAACTTTTTTATATTGCTGAAGCAGCTGTGCTTTTTCTACTGCGGGATCGATTTCAGCCGCGATATCCCGCACAGGAAGCTCTTCTCCCAGCAGAACGTGAAGGAAAAATTCCCGTGTTCCGGAATTGCCTGTGACATGGCTGTTAGTAATGGAATTGCATACTGTACCGGGCAAGCAATTGATATCCCGAATCAAGTCACGAAGAAGCGGAGCATAGGCTTCGTCCGGAATGATCCCGCTGCGCCGCACAGCAGGATCATCAATTTCAAAAAGCGGCTTTACCAGGCAAACAAGCTGTCCGCGCCCATGCAGGATCGCAGTGAAATAGGGGATCGCTTTGCGCAGGGAAAGATAGCTGCAATCGATTGTGCCTAAAGAGGGTAGGGGATCAAGACAAAGGAGCCTGGGATCCGATATGTTGGTCCTTTCCAGATTGACTACGCTTTTATCCTGTCTGAGTCTTCCTGTTAACTGGCCATAGCCAACATCGACGGCGTATACCAGAGACGCTCCGCGCCTGCGCAGGCAATCGGTAAAGCCACCGGTTGAAGCACCGGCATCAATGCAGACAAGACCGGTGACATCCAAATTGAAATCCTCCAGAGCACCGGTCAGCTTGAGAACGCCTTTACTGGCGTAGGGCAGGGTTTCGCCTCTGACGGTCACGCTGCTGTCCGGAAGGATCAGCATTCCGTTTTTAGCAGGCTGCTGATCCACGTACACTTCCCCTGCCATGATTCGGGCAGATGCTTCCTTCAGGTCTGCCGCATGTCCGGCAGAAACAAGATATTCAGTCAACCTGATCTTTTTGCTCATTTACTTTACTTTTCTCCTTAAACCAGGTCATCAAAGGGACAGGGGGCTGTGAAGGTCATTCTTTCACCGGTAACAGGATGGGTGAAAGAAACGGAATAGGCGTGCAGCATAAGCCTGTCTGCCTTTGGCATATTATGAAATCCATAAAGCGGATCGCCGAGAACCGGGTGACCTATGTGGCGCATATGCACCCGGATTTGGTGAGTGCGCCCGGTCACAATATGCACATCGAGAAGCGTGCGATCCCGTCCCTCACGGATCACGCGCCATTTGGTGAGTGCGTAACGTCCTTTAGGGTCTACCGCCATCTTTTTCCGATCCTGCCTGCTGCGGCCGATTGGCTGTTCGATCACGCCGCTTTGTTCCTTCATGCAACCGGCAACAATTGCGTGATAATGCTTTTCCATATGCCTTTCGGATAATTCGGAGGAAAGAAAAAGATGCGCGGCATCATTTTTCGCAACCAGCATCACACCGCTGGTATCCTTATCAAGACGGTGCACGATACCGGGACGTTTTTCACCTCCGATCCCACTGAGATGATCCAGATAGAAAAGAAGGGCGTTGACGAGCGTGCCATCGGGGTTCCCGGCAGCAGGATGCGTGACCATCCCTGCCGGTTTGACCACAACGGCGATCGCATCATCCTGATAGAGAATATCAATGGGAAGGTCCTGAGCAGCGTTTTCTGTGTCTTTCAGTTCAGGCTCGGTGATCACGATCCGGTCGCCAGCATGCACAGGACGGGAAGGCCGGGTCTCCTTGACGCCGTTTACCGTGACAAAACCGTCCCGGATCAGATTTGCTGACCGGCTCCTTGTGCGCTCGGGTCCTGTAATAAACTGGTCAAGCCTTGAAAAATCCTGAACGGCTGTGATAAAATCATCCATTTTGTTTATCTTCTTTCCTGCCAAACAGAATACAGAGGATCAGAATGGCGCAGCCACATACGATCGCGGCATCCGCCAGATTAAAAACGGAAAGATCCAGGAACGGAAAGCGTATCATATCGCGCACATAGCCAAGCAGCAGCCGATCCAGCAGGTTTCCGGCAGCGCCGCCAAGGATCAACCCGAAAAGCAGATGCGGGAAAAGACGGGTAAGGGACCGGTGTGCATAAAAAACCAGAAACGCGAAAAGCAGTGCGGTTATGATCAGAATGAGAAGATTACTTCCGCTGAACATGCCAAAGGAGATCCCTGTGTTGTGCACAGAATCGATTTTCAAAAGTCCGGGAATCAAAACAACGTGTTTTCCTTCTGCAAAATTCTTTATCGTCAGATCAGATAAACAGATAAGAAAGGCGGTGAGATACATGAAAAGCTTGTTTTTCATCACATGATCTTCTCCGGAAACGAGGATATACCTATTATAACCGTTTAATATGCAGGTGACAAGGGCGAGCCTGCTTAAAAACCGGATTGAAAAAGAATGCTGTTTATGGTAATATATGCTGTACTCTTTTATGGAGGAACTTTTTATGGTACATATTTATCTGGATGCGATGGGCGGAGATAATGCACCAGCATGCACTGTGAACGGTGCCATTGAGGCGCTGCGTTCGGATCCGGACCTGAAAATCACCCTTGCCGGCACGCAGAGCATTATAGTGGGGATGCTGAAGGACGCAGAGGATGTCCGCGGCAGGATCATTGTTGAGGATACCCCTGATATCATCACAAACCACGATGCCCCGGTGATGGCGGTGCGCCAGAAAAAAAACAGTGCACAGGTAAGAGGCATGCTGGCAGTGAAAAACGGGGAAGCAGACGGTTTTGTATCCGCCGGCTCCACCGGTGCCACCCTTGCAGGCGGTATGTTCAGGCTGGGCAGGATCGACGCAGTGGAAAGGCCTGCTCTGGCTCCGCTTATGCCGAACGGGAAAGGATTTTTTTGCCTGGTCGACTGTGGCGCTAACGTGGATTGTCTTCCGCAGTATCTGCCGCAGTTCGGCATCATGGGCAGTGCCTATATGAAATGCTGCAGGAACATTCAAAATCCGCGAGTGGGCTTGCTGAACATCGGCGCTGAGGCTGAAAAGGGCAATGCCCTTGTTAAGGCTGTTTATCCGCTGATGGAGAAAGCACCGTTCAACTTCGTCGGCAACATTGAAGGACGGGATGTGACAGCGGATCTTGCAGACGTGATTGTCTGTGATGGCTTCAGCGGAAACCTGGTACTGAAATTCATGGAAGGTGTCGCAGGTACCATCATGGGGATAATGAAGGAAGAGCTTTATGCCGATTTCCGGGGAAAACTGGGCGGAATGATTGCAAAACCGAATTTCAAACGTCTCAAAAAAAGAATGGATTATTCTGAAATCGGCGGAGCGCCTCTCCTTGGAGTGAAAGGAGCGGTGGTGAAAGCACATGGAAGCAGCAATGCTCATGCGATTGCCTGTGCAATAAATCAGTGTGTAACGATGGTGCGTGAAAACGTGGTTGATGCCATTACAGAAGGCATTTATCATATGCAGGAACAAGAAGGAGGATTAACAGAATGAGTACTTTCGAAACCGTAGCCGGGATGATTGCAAAACAGCTGAAGGCGGATGTGAAGAACATTACCCCTGAAACCAAACTGGTTGAGGACCTGAAGGCGGACAGCGCGAACATCATGGTGATGATCCTGGACATGGAAGATAATTTTGACATCACTGTAGAAGACAGCGCTATCACCAGTCTGAAGACGGTGGGCGACGTGGTGAAGTATATCGACGCCCATAAGTAATGCGTGTGAGCATGACAGAACTTGCTGAACTGGAAAGAAATATCGGCTATACCTTTTCACACAGGGAACTGCTGGTGAATGCGCTGACGCATCCATCCTGTCAGAGTGGGATCAACAATCAGCGTTTGGAATTCCTGGGAGATGCGGTGCTGCAGATCTGCATCAGCGATGTACTTTACAGGAACCATACAACGGTGCAGGAGGGGGCTCTTACCAATCTGCGCCAGCATCTGGTGTGTCAGGACGCACTGGCTCAGGTTGCCCGGAAGATCGGGTTGGGCCGCTGTCTGCTGCTCGGAAAAAGCTGCGAAATGGGGAACGGACGCGAAAACGACAGTGTTCTTTCAGATGCCATGGAAGCGGTGCTTGCGGCAGTTTATCTGGATGGCGGATTTGACAGTGCAAAAAAATGTATCGATCATCTCTGGCCGATCGGAGAGGAAGAGGAATTCAGCGACGCCAAATCGGCGCTGCAGGAATATCTTCAGAAGAACGGTGAAAGTCAGCCTCAGTATGCTGTGCTGAATGAGACAGGCCCCGATCACATGAAGCAATTTACAGTTGCAGTCATTCTGAATAACTGTGATTATGCTCACGGTGTCGGCGCAAGCAAAAAGAAAGCAGAGCAGAGTGCGGCCAGGGAAGCAATGAAACGGTTGAAAGCAGAGAAGCGGAATGCGCCTTAAAAAACTGGAGATCCACGGGTTCAAATCCTTTGCGGATAAGACGGAGATCATATTCAATCAGGGAATCACCGGCATCGTAGGCCCGAACGGATCTGGAAAAAGTAATATTGGCGATGCTGTCAGATGGGTGCTCGGAGAACAGAGTGCCCGTGTTTTGCGCGGTGCCAAAATGGAGGACGTCATTTTCGGCGGCACGGCGAAACGAAAAGCTGCCAACTACTGCGAAGTGACGCTCAGTTTTGATAATGAAGACGGAAAGCTGCGATCCCGCTTCTCCGAAGTTTGTGTTACCCGCAGAGTGTATCGCAATGGCGACAGTGAGTATTATCTGAACCAAAATGCCTGTCGGTTGAAGGATATTCTGGAATTGTTCCGGGATACAGGTATCGGAAGGGAAGGCTATTCCCTGATCGGTCAGGGTAGGATCGATGAGATCCTTTCGGTTAAGAGTGAGGATCGCAGACAGATCTTTGAAGAAGCCGCAGGGGTGATGACCTTCCGTTTCCGCAAGGAAGAAGCCGAAAGAAAGCTGAACAGAACCGAAGAGAATCTGAGCCGCATTAACGATATCCTGACAGAACTGGAGGACAGGATCGGTCCTCTTACCTCCCAGGCAGAAACTGCGAGAAAGTATCTGGAATATGCGGAGCAGTTGAAAACCCTGGAAATCAACATCTTCCTGATCCGGCATGATAAGCTGGAAGAAAAGATCGGCGTGATCCGCCAGACTGTGGACGGGCTGAAGGATGTGCTGCTGCAGCATGAGGCTTTTCTGAACGAGAACAATGCAAAGAGGGAAGCCATTGAACAGACAATCACAGATCTGGAAAACCGTTTGAACACTGCCCGTGAAGAGCATCTGGCGGAAAATGATGAATATCATCGGTTAAAAAGCGAATACGATCTTCTTTCACAGCAGCTGGAAGCCAATCAGGATGCAGTTCAGGCGCTCAATAATGAAATGGAAAACAATCAGCGGCGCCGGAAAGAAATTCTTGTTTTGACCGATAAAGGCAGACAGGATGCGCAAAGCAGTGCAGATTCCCTGGAAAAAGCCCGGAATGAAGCGGAAAAATGCGAAGCTGAACTGGATAAGGCCATTTCAGAAGGCGAGAGATGCGAGCAGGAACTGGATGAGCATAAAACAGCGATCCTGAATGCGGTGAACCGTCTGAGTGATGTGCGCAATGATCAGGCCAGAAAGCAGACCATGATGTCGCAGATGCAGACGCGCCTTTCTGAAATTACTGAAAGCAGGAATGAACTGGAAAAGAAAACCGAGGTGCTGAAGGAAAATCTTCAGAAAGCACAGGCTCAGTCTGACAGAGTGATGCATAATCTGGAAGAATACCGGAAAAAGGCTGCCGAGGCGGAAGGAAGATTCAGGGCTTTTAATGAGGATTCCAGGAAAAAGAGCAATGAAATTCAGCAATATAACCTGAAACTGCAGTCGGATAAAAGCCGTCTGAGGCTGATGGAAGACATGAGCCGCGAGATGGACGGCTATAATCAATCGGTCAAACAGGCATTATCGTTTGCCAGGAATGACCCGGATGTGTTTGGCGTTGTAGCACGCTTGATCCGTGTGCCGAAGGAACTGGAAACTGCGATCGATATGGTGCTGGGTGCGTCGCTGCAGAATATCGTGACCCGTAATGAGGATGCCGCGAAAAGGGTGATCGATCACCTTCGTACCAATCACCTTGGACGCGCGACATTCCTGCCGGTAAGCAGTATCCGATCCCGTGTACTCACTTCGGAGGAGCGAAAACTGCTGCGTATGCCGGGCTGCATTGGCGTGGCCAGTGAATTGATCGGCTATGATGCGAATTATACCGAGATTTTTGAAAATCTTCTGGGCCGAACTGTGATCGCAAAGGATCTTAACAGCGGTATCGCAATTATGCGTGCGGGACATCACGCCTTCCGACTCGTTACACTGGACGGAGATGTCATGCACTCCGGCGGTTCCATGACCGGTGGAACGACCCAGAGCAAGGCAACCAGTCTGCTTGGAAGAGAGCGGGAAACGAAAGAGCTGCGACAAAGGGTTCAGCAGGAAACAGATACTCTGAGAAGCATGCAGGAATCTCTCGAAAAGCAATTGAGTGAAGGGGAAATCCTTCGCACGGAGAGAGATATTGCACTGGAAAACATTCATCAGGAAGAGATCGCCGTTGCAAGGGAACAGGAAAGAGTTTTCAATGCACGGGCGGAACTGAATGCTCATGAAGAACGTACGGAACAGGCACGGATGGCGATTGAACAGCTGAATGAGAGCCTGAATGAACTGGAAGAGGATCTGAAGCAGGCGGAACATGAAACAGCGAATGTTTCTGTAGACCGTGACGAATTGGATCAAAAGACTTCTGTGCTTCAGATGAAACTGAAGAATGCAAGGGAGCGGATTGATGACCTGCGCGAAAAGACCCGGAAGGCTCAGATCAACTATTCCGAACTGAATCATATTCTGGATACATTAACCCGGGATCAAGCTCGTCAAAACAGGGAACTGAGCGGGATGGAAGAACGAATCGAACAGATCAGTGCTCAGCTTGCCGAAAAAGAAGATAATGCTGCCCGGATCAAGCGCGAACAGGAAAGGGTGACTCTGGAAAAAGAAAAGGTTCTTTCTTCTGTTGAAGAGAAAAAAAGAATTGTGGATCGTCTTGAGACGGAACGGGCAGACAAAACTACACAGCAAAGGGAATGCATCGCCAGAAGTGAAGAAATGCATCGCTGTTACGATGAAGACAGCCTTCAGCTTCATAAGCAGGAGCTCAGCTGCTCGAAAGCGGAAAATGATTTAAAGGTCATGTGCGATCATATTTTCAACACCTACGAACTGACCTATGCGGCTGCTGAACCCTTCAGGATCACTGAGGGCTTCAACCTGGGAGAAAGCGAACGGACAGCCGCGTCTCTCAGAACCTCGATCCGGAATCTTGGCCCCATCAATATCCATGCGATCGACGAATATGCGGAGGTGCGGGAGCGTTTTGACAGCCTGAGCACTCAGCGGGAGGACCTGAATAAGGCCAGGGAGGATCTGATCAATCTGATCACACGCTTGCTTTCACAAATGGAGAACCAGTTTGTAAGCGAATTTGATAAATTGAAAGTTTTCTTCACAGAAACCTTTGCCCGTCTGTTTGGCGGAGGACAGGCTGAGCTTCGATTAACAGACCCGAATGATGCTCTCAATTGCGGAATTGAGATCATTGCACAACCCCCTGGAAAGAAACTGCAGCTTTTATCTCTTCTTTCCGGTGGAGAGCGGGCTTTGACGGCAATCGCAATTCTCTTTGCCATGCTGAAGCTGAAGCCGACTCCCTTCTGCATTCTTGATGAGATCGAAGCGGCTCTTGATGAGGCGAATATTGGCTATTTTGCCGATTATCTTGCAGAGTTTGCAAAAGATACCCAGTTTGTGGTCGTTTCGCACAGAAAGGGAACGATGGAGCGCTGCGACTCACTCTTTGGTGTTGCCATGCAGGAAAAAGGTGTGTCCAAAATTGTATCAGTAGACCTGAGAGATTACGAATAAGCTGGAAAAACAGTACAGAGGTGACCTGGAAAATCCAGGCACCTTTAATTTATTAAAAAAATGTTACAAAGCTATAGCAATTATTTCGAAAGTATGATATAATTGTTGCGAATCCATTTGATGAGGTGCTTGTTAATGATCTCAAAGGCAACAGGCTGGCAGCAGGATGCAGCACATGAGCACGGAGGAAAAGTAACCGGTGCAATGAAGGCTGTGATCAACTGGGCAGCTTTGGAAGAACATGATTCCGTATTGGATCTCAGCTGTGGGGATGGAGTTTTACTCCGCGAAATTGGTAAGTACATACGGCTTTACTCATGTGGACTATGCCATGACCCGGAACAGGCCAGAGCGGTTCGTGAAAGCCTGGATGACGCGGATGTGGTATATGGAACAAGTGAGGATATTCCCTGGAAGGACAATGCGTTTGATGTTGTGATCGGCTCTGAAATGATGAGGAAGGCAAAGCTTGACGCAAGTCTGAAAGAAATAAGCCGGGTGCTGCGGCCGGGAGGACAGTTCGTGATTCTGACCAGGCTCGCAGATCGAAAAAGAGATATCTATGCTGGAAAAACTGAGCTGATGCGCAGTATGCAGATGAATGGTTTCGAAAGTGTATCCTGGAGGATATCCGGTTTTCACGGCGTGACTGTCGGTTGGAAACGAAAAATGGAATAAGCAAAAAGCTGTCTTCTCATAAAAGGAGGCAGCTTTTGATTTTCAATTTGTTCGCTGAGGCAGAAACAGGCGGAGCCTCGGCATTGAACTAAAAGAATCTTATTTTTTATTCCGGAACAGAACTGCCGCGTTTGGACAGGGAAGCGTTATACTTTTTCAGCAGCTGATATAATGTTGCAGCAACAGGAACTCCGATGATCATCCCGATCACACCAAACAGACCGCCTCCAACCATAACAGAGGCCAGAACCCATAAGCCGGGAAGACCAAACTGTTTTCCTGCGACCTTTGGGTAGATGACATTGCCGACGATCTGCTGAATGATAAGGATGAAGAGGAGGAACCAAATGGCCAGGGAAGGATTCATCGCAAGCACGATCAGCACGCAGGCAGCACCGCCGATGTAGCTTCCAAGAAGCGGTATCAGGGAGGTCGCTCCCATAAAAATGCCGATCATCACCGGTTCAGGAAACCCGAACACCAGCATTCCGAGAATACACAGAATCGTGAGGATCACGGCCTGGATCGCCTGACTTGTGATGTAGGACCGGAAACAGTTATTTGCTGTGCGAAGGCAATAAAGAATCGGTTTGCTGTGAGAGGAAAAAACCATATGGATCAGGGATACAGCCTGCCTCTTCAGCTTCTTTTTATTGTAGATAACGTAAAGGGCGAAAATCGTTGACATGATTATTGTGTAGATGGTGGAGAAGGTAGTGGATATAAAGTTGCCTGTTATATTGAGGAGAGTGCCTCCCTTATTGGGAAAATAACCGGATGCCAGCTGGATCAGTTCCGGGACGCTGAATTCAGTAACGGGGTCGATCTTGTCAGCCAGTGAAGGAAGAAAATCTCTGTGTTCCATAATCCAGGAACGGAGGCGTTCAAACAGAGTAGGAAGGCTGTTTGCAAAGATGGTTGCTGTTTTTGTTACGGAAGGAATGATCAGCGACAGCAGCAGCGCGACAAATGCGAGCATAAACAGAAGAATGATCGCGATGAGAAGCACCTGCTTGATCTTATTGGGAAAGCCGCTTGTTGCCTTTGGAAAGATCAGTTTGTCAAGTGGGAGCCGGATCAGCTCCATTACATAGGCAAGACCGACCCCGATCACGAGCGGAAGCACGATTTTCCAAAGAACGGAAAGAAACTCCAGCACCTGGCCGAAATAGATTACCACAAGGGAGGCAACAGCGAGAACCGCGATCAGTATGATGTATCTGCTGGGTAGCTTTTTCATAAATTCCCTCTCGGAACGGCCGGAATGTTCATGGCCGTTTTTTCCATTATACAATGAAGCAGAGGAGCTTTGCAATAAATTATTTGAAAAACAATTGACAGGGGCCAAAGAATATGATTTAATATACCGGGTCATAAAGTTTAGTAAATCTAAACTGACGACAATGACTGAAAGTTTAGCGTTTCTAAACCTCCAGGGCTGGAAAAGGGATGTATGATTGAATGGATATCGGTGAAAAACTGAAGCAGTTAAGATTGCAGAGGAATCTGACTCAGGAAGAAATGGCAGACCGGTGCGAGCTGAGCAAGGGTTTCATTTCCCAGGTGGAAAGAAACCTCGCATCTCCGAGCATTGCTACGCTTACGGATATGCTGGAATGCCTGGGTTCGTCCCTGAAAGAATTTTTTGCGGATGAACGGGATGAAAAAACGGTTTTTTCTCCGTCTGATATGTTTATCAAATCAGACGATGAAAATCTGCGTGGGAGGATCGTGTGGTTGGTGCCAAGCGCACAGAAAAACAGCATGGAACCGATCCTTATTACCATGGAAAGCGGCGGAAGATCGCCGGATGTGCTCCCGCATGAGGGTGAAGAATTTGGCTATGTGCTTGCAGGAACAGTGACGCTGGTATTGGGTGGGAAAACACAGAAGGCCCGCACAGGAGAAAGCTTCTGCATCCATCCTGCATACACCCATTACCTTCGCAATGACGGCAGCAGAACAGCAAAGGTGCTCTGGATTTCCAATCCCCCCAATTTTTAATACCGGAGGAGAAATGAATGGCGGAAGGGATTATGAACACGATGAAAATCGGCTCTGACAATGCGGTGAGTGCTCCTGCGGAAAGTGAGCCTGTTCTGATTTCATTGGAACATATCAGTAAGGCGTATGATGGGGTTTCCGTGCTCAATGATATCAACCTTTTTATCCGAAAAAAGGAATTTGTCACCCTTCTCGGTCCTTCCGGATGCGGTAAGACAACTACGTTGAGGATCATCGGCGGCTTTGAAAGGCCTGATTCCGGAATCGTGCGTTTTGATAATATGGATGTAACAAACAATCCGCCCTATAAGCGCAAGGTCAACACCGTTTTTCAGAAATATGCCCTGTTTCCTCATTTAAATGTGTATGATAACATCGCATTTGGTCTGAGATTAAAGAAAATGTCCAGGAACGAGATCGACATGAAGGTCGATAAGATGCTGGACTTGGTCAATCTGAATGGCTATGGAAAAAGAAGCGTGGATTCACTTTCCGGAGGACAGCAGCAGCGTATCGCGATTGCCCGTGCGCTTGTGAATGAACCGGAGATTCTTCTTCTGGATGAACCGCTTGGCGCCCTGGATCTGAAGCTTCGCAAGGAAATGCAGCTGGAAATCAAATCCATGCAGCAGCGGTTGGGAATTACATTTCTTTATGTGACACACGATCAGGAAGAAGCTCTTACCATGAGTGACAAGATCGTTGTGATGCGAAATGGCGATATACTGCAGATCGGCAGACCCAAGCAGATTTATGATGAACCGCAGAATGCCTTCGTTGCGAACTTTATCGGAGAGAGCAATATTTTCCGCGGAACAATGATACGGGATGAACTGGTTGAATTCTGTAATACCCGCTTTGTCTGCGTTGACTACGGCTTTGGAGAAAATGTGCCGGTAGATATCGTGGTGAGACCGGAAGATATCCTGCTTGTAGGCGAGGATGTGGGTCAGCTTTCCGGAACGGTCAAATCCGTTTTGTTCAAAGGCGTCCATTATGAAATGATCATCGATGTTGGCACGGCTGAATGGAAGGTGCATTCCACGATCATGCAGCCGGAAGGGTCACAGGTGGGTCTCTCCGTTGTGCCTTTCAATATCCACATCATGCATCCAATGGATGACTGGCAGCCGTATTCCGCCAAGGAGGACAAGCCGGATGACAACGTTTGAGCTTCCCGGGTGGGGATATGTTTTGATGGCTTTGGGTCTGGCAGCATTTGTTACGCTGATCGTAATGTATGTCCGCCGGAATCACGGGATCAAAAGGCCAATATTCGCTTCCCCTTATATTTTGTGGATTGTGCTTTTCACGGTGATCCCGTGTTTCCTGATAGGGTATTATTCTTTCACGGATGCCACTGGCAGGTTTACACTGGATAATTTCCGTGCTTTCTGGGACAGCAATTTCCTTCAGCGAAAAAGCATGGCCGATGAGCTGGAAATGCTTGAAAGCATGGGAATGACCGCAGAGGATGTGGGACTGGGTTATGGCACTGTGAATATTAACACCCTTGTCTTTTCCCTTTGGATGGCATTCCTGTGCACGGTGATATGTCTTCTGCTGGGATATCCTGCAGCGCATATACTGGCAGACAGGGAATTCCGGCTGGGTTCGGTGCTGATCATCCTTTTCATCGTGCCGATGTGGATGAATTTTCTGCTCAGGACCATTGCCCTGATGGAATTGCTTGAAAGTAATGGCATAGTCAATATCGTCCTGGAAACGCTGGGGCTGGGAAAGAAAAAAATGCTGGAGACCTCAGGCGCGGTGCTGTTGGGTATGGTGTACAACTATTTGCCGTTCATGGTGTTTCCGATTTATAATGTGCTCAACAAAATGGATTACAAGCTGTCGGAAGCGGCAATGGATCTGGGCTGCAACAAATGGCAGACTTTTTACAAGGTAACTCTTCCACTGTCAATTCCAGGGATCGTCAGCGGCATTACGATGGTTTTTATGCCTTCTGTGACGACCTTCTATATTTCAAGGCTGCTGGGAGGCGGAAAGATCCAGCTGTTTGGGGATCTGATCGAAAACAAGTTCCTGTCGACCAGCCTGTCTGAATGGAATCTCGGTTCAGCTTTGTCTCTTGTTATGATGCTGCTTATTCTGCTGTCGATCGGCATCCTCAGAAAGGTGGATCCGGAAGGGGAAGGAGGGGGAGCGATATGATGAAGGTGATAAGAAGAGTTTACCTTACGCTTATACTGCTTTTCCTTTATGTTCCTATCCTGGTCATGATTTTTTTCTCATTCAATAGCGGCAAGAGCCGTGCAAAATGGGAAGGCTTCACACTGAACTGGTACGGTGAACTTTTCAGGGATGCGAACATCATGCAGGCCTTGCTGATCACCGTATCGATCGCTTTACTTGCTACGATCTTTGCCACATTGATCGGTACGCTGGCTGCGATCGGGATCAATGCGATGAAAAAGAAGCCCCAGGGACTGATGCTTTCGCTGAACAACATCCCGATGACGATGCCGGATATCGTGACAGGCATTTCCCTGATGCTGCTTTTCATTTTTACCCAGGTAAAACGCGGCTATTTTACGATGCTTCTGGCACATATCACTTTTGATACACCGTATGTGATATTATCCGTGCTGCCAAAGCTGCGGCAGATGAATAAATTCAGCTATGAGGCAGCGCTCGATCTGGGCGCCACACCGGGATATGCCCTGATCCATGTGATCCTTCCGGAGATCCTGCCGGGGATCGTTACCGGAGCGATCTTTTCTTTCACGCTTTCTCTGGATGATTTTACAATCAGCTATTTCACTACATCTCCTCTTGTGCAGAACCTCAGTACACTCGTCTATTCCCAGGCTCGAAAAGGGATCAAGCCGACGATGTACGCACTGTCGTCGCTGATGTTCGTGATCATGCTTATCCTGCTGATTGTTGTCAACAGAAGAACAGAAAAATCTGAAATGAATTAAGGAGAGACAAAAAATGAAGAAGATGATTGCGTTTCTTGCGGTTCTGGTTCTGATGCTTGGTCTGGTTCCTGCCTTTGCTGGTGCAGATGAGAATGTAGTAAATGTGTATAACTGGTATGACTATATGGATGAATCGGTATTCGATATTTTCTATGAGGAAACCGGGATCCGTGTGAATAAGGTGTATTTTACCACCAACGAAGATATGATGATCCAGCTGCGTGTCAGTCCGGGGGCATATGACGTTGTGTTTCCTTCCGATTATTGTGTGGAAAGAATGATCCGGGAAGGACTTATTCAGAAGATCAATTTTGATAATGTACCTAACGCAAAGTATATTATGCCGGATTTGCTGAATCCCGATTATGATCCTGAATCTGCTTACACAGTTCCCTTCATGTGGGGAACTGTCGGAATCCTCTATAATAAAACCATGGTTCCTGCCGAAGAAACGGAGACTTGGAACGTGATGTGGGACGAAAAGTACGCCGACAGCATCTTCATGATGGATTCCATTCGTGATACGCTGATGGTAGCGCAGAAACTTCTGGGTTACGATATAAACACGGTGAATCTGGTGGAACTGAATGCGGTAAAGGAAAAGCTGATCCAGCAGAAGCCGCTTGTGAAAGCTTATTATGTGGATGAAACCAAGGATAAGATGGTGAAGGGTGAAGCTGCCCTGGCGCTGGTATACAGCGGGGATGCGCTCTATGCGATGGAAAAAAACCCTGATCTTGCCTATACCGTTCCGAATGAAGGCAGCAATATCTGGGTAGATCCCATGGTGATCCCGGCAGATGCTGCCAACAAGGAAAATGCTGAGAAGCTGATCAACTTCCTCTGCCGTCCTGATATTGCGCAGATGAACTGTGAATATATCTGCTACTCCAGCCCCAATGCCGGTGCGATCGAACTGATGGGTGAAGAATACACTGAAAATCCGACGATCAATCCTTCTTCCGAAGTGATCGAACGCTGCCAGTATTACCATGATCTGGATGATAAGTATCAGAGCATCTATAATAATTTCTGGAGTCAGGTGAAGGGAACAAACTGAGCTGATACATTAAGCCCGGTCCTGTCGTTTGGTAGGACCGGGTCATTTGCGTATGTGACAGGGAAAAAAGCAAGGATAAGAAGAAAAGTGAGAATGATTTATATGCATCCGGATAAAAACAGATCCTTTTCCCGGATTGGAAGAATGATGCTGCTGGTATTGGCAGTGTGGGTTGTTATTTTGTCTGCTGCAATAGCTGAAACAGGTTATCGCACGCTGAAGCGCGGAGACAGCGGCGAGGATGTTTACCGTATGAAGGAAAAGATGTATCAACTGGGATACTTTACTTCAATGAACATTACAAACCAGTTTAATGTTGTGACAGAAGAAAGGGTAAAGCTTCTGCAAAAAGCAAACGGTCTTCCTGAAAACGGGATAGCTGATGCGGCTTTGCAGGAACTGATCTTCAGCGGGAACTGCATCCGTAATGGCGGGACCCCTGCTGTGACATCCACCCCATCGCCGATTCCTGACTCTGGAAATACTGAAGAAAGCAGGGAAACGGAACAGGATCTGTCGGCATACAGGACGCTTAAAATCGGTGACAGCGGGGAAGACGTGCATAAACTGAAGATACGTATGTATGCGCTGGGATACTTTTCTACAAACAGTCTGAACGATCAGTATACTGAAGCTACGCAAACCCGGGTAAAAAAGCTGCAGAAGCAGAATGGGATGGAGGAAAGCGGAATTGCCACACCGGAACTGCAGGCATTTATCTATTCCGATCAGTGCCGTTGGATCGGTACTACCCCGAAGCCGACTCGTACGCCTGTTCCGACTGCGACTCCGGTCCCAACTCCTACGCCTCCGCCTATGACAGCGGACCATTTTCTTGATACCGCGGCAGCGGGGCAGGAGCTCTACCTTTATCAGGATGAGAAGATGGGACTGTGGGAGTACATGGATAGTTCACTTCATATCCGAATTGAACGTATATACGATAAAAAGCTGAAAGCCCGTTGGTTTGAGGCGGAAGTATGGTGCAATGAAGAAAGCCCGCTTTTCACGATCGTTACGGAGGGAAAAACACCGGGAAAGACTCGCAGGGCTCCCAAGGATCTGATGAAAATGTATCATCCTGTGTTGGCCATTTCAGATGATTATTATGCGCATCGTATGGATAACAAGGAGACAGTTGGGATCATAATCAGAAATGGCGAGATTATCAGCGATAAAACCTATAATGCGGATAAACCGCATTTTCCAAATCTGGAAACACTTGCGGTTTTTTCAGACGGCAGCATGAAAACCTATCTTTCCAATGAACTGACAGCCCAGGAATATATTGATCTTGGAGCAGAGAATGTGTTTGCTTTCGGGCCGATTTTAGTGTCGGATGGTCAACTTGGCGAGCACATGACGGATAATGAGTACTACTATTACAAGGAACCCAGAATGGCGATTGGGATGATCGAGCCGTATCATTATTTGATATTTGTTTCAGATGGTCGTCTGAAGGAAGAGAATATTCTGGGAGTGCATCTGCAGTGGATGGCACAGAAAATGCTTGACCGGGGCTGTGTTGAGGCGATCAATCTGGACGGTGGCGGCACTGCATGCCTTATGTTTATGGGGCAGCGCCTGAACAAGACCGGAAGCAGCATACGCAGCCTGGGCTCCATGATCAGCTTTGGTAACTCGGAAGACCCGCAATGACTGACAACGGAAGCGCTGCTGCTCAGGGCAATTCGGGAAGAGTGCTTTGCCAATCGGAACGAATGTAAAAATGAGATGTCCCATTTATAGTGACCAAAGTACGAAGCTCATCAAGACTGGAAAAAATGATGTTTCGTTCTTCATTCTCATAGTGAAGAACAATGTGAAGCTGTTCAGGATCAGAAGGTGAAACATGAACAGGTGAATCCGGAACACCGGAAACACAGACCTGAGTAAGGCGGTTATACCAAATCAAAAATGTGTCGCTGTCAACAGGTTTACCGGAACGCAGAACATGAATATCATAGATCCTTGCCCCAGTGTTTTCATCCACGGCAATGGAGCCATTCGGCAGTATTCGCTCATCCATGGATACTTCGTAGGAAACGGTTTCCTCCTGGGAAATCCAGACAATTTCCTTCAAAATATTGATTGGGATGTTGACCGGGTTGAGGGCATAAAAACGTTCCGGATTCACTTCGGTAAGATATCCAAGCGAAAAATAGGTGCCAACATAGATCGTGCCGTCATAGCAGCAGTAAAAACTGACTGTGTTGAAGTCTTTTCCGATGGAAAGTGTATGTACTTCGTGATCTGATCCCGAAGCAGATATGCAGGAGATTTCGTAGGTAAAGAGGGGCTTTTCGAGACCGAAAACAGCAGGGTCTGTTTCACTGGTTAAACCTACATAGGAAGAAAAACGGATATCGCCTAACCTGCGGATAAAGGATTCACAGGTGTCGGTGTCGGCCGGATAGGGGGATGGAGCAGAAATGATCCATCCTCCGTCTGTTTTTTTAAGCGTGAAACTGATTTTGCCGGAGCAGGAAACGGAGCGGATACCGGCGGGATCCAGTTCAGGTTTTTCAACAATGTGAAGCATGTGCCTTTTGTATGTAAACGAATCATACAGGTCCCCCGATACAAGATAGATGGCATCAGAGGAAGCAGTTTTCATATAGTAGCGTGTATCGATATCTCCGGGAACGGCATCACCTAAAGAAAATGTAATGGAAGCACCGTCTTTGCAGGTGATGGTCACTGTGCAATTCCCGGGATCAAGCCCGAATATATAGGGTGAACAATCGGATCCGTCTTCCAGAGAACAAACCTGTTCTACAGTTTCCAGATAAGTAGAATAGGCAAGCGTATTGAAAAGCAGATCCTGTTGAACAGGATAGGTCGGATCATTTTCAAGCCAGAGTTCACCGTCATGATAATAAAGGGTATAAGGATCGTCATCCATGATGCTGATATGGATCGTGCTCAGTTCGGATTCGCTGCATGTAAACAGCAAAGAAGGTGCTTCCTGATCTGTTTGTAAAGGTGGGAGAATGGTGTCGGAGGAATGAAGCGGAAGCAGGAAATAGAGAAGAACACAGCACCCCAACAAGAACAGGGGAAGCAGCAGAAAAATATAACGCGGAAGAGTTTTTTTCTTTTTTTTATGTATGCTTTTCATGTGTCACCGATTCTTTCTTGGCAAAAGAACGATCAGGGCTGAGAACAGGACCAACAGGGGAAGCAAACCGATCACGATCATCGGGACCAATAGAGATCTAAGCGTCATATTTTCTCTTTCCGCGCTGCGAGGAAGGATATCCAGATCGACTGGGGCTTTGTTCTGAAGATATTGAGTCATCTGCAGCATGAGAGGAACGGAAGAGGTGTTATTTTGCATGAACACTTCAGAGAACATGGTGATATTCCCTGAAATGTAGGCACGGCTTCTTTCTCCGTTAGGGGAAATGCGTACAGCTGCGGCAGAAAGCACAAGGTTACCGCGAATATCATTGGGCTGCATGGAAAAATCATCGGATATATCCTCGTAATCCCGGATATAGGCCTTGTCTGTTACCAGCACCGGAAACACGGTGATGGTTCCATCCATACTTGCAGAGCAATTGAAGGCCCGGGCACCTGCCAGCACGTATAATGTTTCGGATGCGGCAAGCAGGGAGGAAGTCGTTTCGTTTTTTTGCAGATACGGCATCAGATAGAATGGGTTATCATCATAATAACTGCCGGGAACAGACTTATCCGCTATCGCAAGACCGGGGAGCGGAGTGATCCCATAAGCAGACAGGAGCGAATTGAAGCGAGGCAGATCGATCGGATCGGAAAACTCACAGCAGATGAAAAAGCTGCCTCCCTGATCTGCAAAATCCATCAGGATCCGGAATTCGTTTTCACTCAGATCATATTGCGGCGAAATAATGAAAAGAGGAGAAGAAGAATCCAGCGTATCATCGGCAAGGATATTGACAGTATGGGTCATATAATTGGCTGAGATGAGACGATCTGTCATATTAGTCAGATCGGATACTGTAAACTCTCCGTGACCCGTCAGAAACTGCAGCACAGGAAGTTTATCCTGAGTGACATACAGAATTGCTTCTGTAATACACTTTTCATAACGATAGCCGGATATATAGTAACCAAAGTCATTATCAAAGGAGTAGACATAGTAATCCGAGCTGTCCAGAATACGGGCACGTCCGGTTTCGGAACAATGGATGATCATACAATCGGTAGAAACGGTCTTTTCTCCGAGAGCATCCTGGAAACGCGTTGCAAGGAGAGGATTCCTGACCAGACTGGTACGTGTGAAAGAAAGATGTGGAGAGAGAGAGGCGTATTTTTGCAAAAGCACTTCGAGATTATCACTTTCATTCAAATTAAGGTCATATTCGGATGAAGAGGATGAGATCTGCCAGATCTCCACGTCTTTTGTGAGCTCTTTAAGGATCCGGTCGGTTACGGCTCCTTCATTGGTGATTGATGAAAAGGACAAATCGGCCTGCAGGGCCCACTTTTCCTCAGCCCGATCTGATAAATAGATGATTAGCCCTACGCATACGATCACGACTACGGAAAAAACGGATGCCCATATACCGCATCTGAATTTAGCGGAGTTGAAATGTTTGTTTGTCATGCATTGCTCCATCTGCGTGCATCCAGTGCGCGCACGCTCAGAAATAACAGGGTCACAATAAAGAGAAGATAAAAAATAATGCCGGAAAAACTGATACGGCCTTCGCTGAAATCTTCATAACGTTTATACAGGCTGATAAATGAGAATATACCTGATACGGAAGAGGTGGGCAGTGCATCGTTGATCAGGTCAGAAATCCAGAAGAACAAATTTGCACCGATACAGAAGATACATGCGTTCACCTGATGATTTGTCATGCAGCTGATGAACAGATCCAGAGCAATATAGGCAGCTCCCTGCAGGATGAAGCCGGTGTATCCTGCGATGGTTTCCGGCGCATAGAGATTCCCGTAAATCATAATGATGATAATATATACGCTTGTTGCTGCCACTGCGATCAGCATAACAGAGACAGCGGCGAGATACTTCCCGATAACGATGGAGGTGACAGAGCATGGGGAAGAGAAAAGGAGCTGATCGGTTTTTTTCTGCCGTTCTCCTGCAATCAGACGAATGACAAGCACGGGACACAGGAGCATCCATATATATCCCATATATTGAAGCGTATAAAGCATGCTGGTGCTTCGTGAAGCCAGATTGATGATCCCGAAACAAATTCCGCTGAGCAACAGAAAAACACCAATGAACAGATATCCCGTCGCAGTCAGAAAATAACTTTTGAACTCTCGTTTGAATAGAATAAGCATAATCCCTCCGTTACTTTGCTGAACCGGTTGCCTTGAGAAAAATATCCTCCAGAGTATCGGATAAAGGCAGGAGCTTCAGCACAGGAGCATTGAGTGAAACAAGAAGGTCAAACAATTCACGCTCAGGTTTTTCATCCGGCGAAACGGTCAGCATGACGTGTGTCTTTGCCGAGTCATTTTTATTTATTACCCGCATTTCCAGAACACTTTTCAATTTGCTGATCTGGGGAAGAAGCAATGAAGGAGCACAGCCGGCAACAAGCTCAAGCGAGGTTTTTTTCAAGGAATCGTCAGAAAGCATATGGTCTGCAATGATCTCACCGTGATGCAGGATGACAGCGCGGTCACATAGTTCCTGTACTTCGCTGAGGATATGAGTGGAAAAGATCACGGTGTGCTCTCCTGAAATGTTCCGGATCAACTGCCGGAACTCAATGATCTGAGACGGATCGAGGCCTACAGTAGGTTCATCCAGAATGATCAGAGAGGGAGAACCGCAAAGGGCAGAAGCCAGGGCGACCCGCTGCCGTAAGCCTTTACTGAGATTTCCGATCCTTCGTTCTGTGAGTGTGGTGAGGCCGGTCATATCACAGATCTCATGTATGTGCTCTTCTATATCAGCCTTCTCCACCTCACGAAGCGCGCACATAAACATCAGAAAGCTTTTGACCGACATTTCATCATACAGGGGTGCGGTTTCGGGAAGATAACCGATCAGACGTTTTGCTTCACGGTGATTAAGTATAAGATCATATCCTGATACAGTAACACTTCCGGAGGAGGGAGCAAGGCATCCTGTGATGATATTGAGTGCAGTGGTTTTTCCGGCACCATTTTCGCCTAACAGCCCAAGGACCTGCCCTTCAGGAACTTCGAAAGACACGCGGTTCAGGGCAGTGAAATGACCGTATTTCTTTGTGATCGAGTCAACTTTCAGCATAGAGCAGCTTATCCCTCCTTACTCCACCTGCATTATACCATAGAAATGAAGCTTCGAGTTGGTTTTGATAAAACAAATCTTGAGTTTTATTTGCAACATCGATTATGGTGTTATATAATAAAAAGGGAGTATATCTGAAGTTACGACTGCGGATACTTTTTCGGAGGTTCTTTTGAAGCTTGAGGATTTTTATGGCAGAGGAGACGCGGTTAAAAGTCTGATACAGGACATCCGGCAGGGACGGGCTCCAAATGCGCTGCTGATAACAGGACAGAGCGGTATTGGCAAGAGAACCTTTGCACTTTTGCTGGCCAGGGCGCTATTGTGTGAGGATCCGGAACCGCTCAATCGTCCATGTGATAAATGCAGAAACTGCAAACGTACGTTAAAGGACAGTCATCCGGATCTGCTCATACTAAAGCCGGAAGACATCAAAAAGAAAAGCATTGGTATCGATGATGTGCGTACGCGGTTGAACCGGTTGGCCACACATACTTTTTCCGGAGGAAAACGGATCCTTCTGTATGACGGATCCCGTTCCATTACTGAAGCAGCGCAGAACGCATTGCTCAAGTCCCTGGAAGAAGCAGATACAGACCAGTATTTCATTCTTGTGTCACGGGAAGAAAGCAGCATCCTTCCCACTGTGCGCAGCAGATGCAGAGTGCTGAGATTACAGCCGGCAAGCGACGATGAAGTGATCCGCGTTCTAAGTGCATCGGGAGAGTATGATGTGGAAAAGCTTCAGGCTGCCGTTTCAGAATGTGGAGGCAGTATCGGCGCGGCAAAGATGATGCTGGAGGATGAGAAGCACTGGAAATTGAGAGAACTCTGTAAATCTACCTTTTTTACGGTTCGTAACGTACGCGATATACCTGCGGCATCCGCTTTATTAAAGGATGCGAAGGAAGATGGAGAAGATCTGTTAGCGCTGACTGAGTCAATAATCCGGAGACTGATTAGAAATAAACTGCTGAATGAATTGGAAAAGGATGATGTTACTCCAGATCATTGGCACGATCTTTCTGTACAGTCGCTGACGGACCTGTCAGAAATGCTTCTTGATGCGCATCGGTATATGCAGAATAATGTGGGATGGCAGGCTTTGATTGAAAAAATACTATATTCTATAACGGAGGAGCTTAACAAATGATTAAGGTTGTCGGAGTCAGGTTCCGAAATGCAGGAAAGCTTTACTATTTTGATCCCGGTCAGATATGGCCGGAAGCAGGAAGCGGCGTGATCGTGGAAACGGCACGGGGAAACGAATACGGAGAAGTGATCACCGGGGTAAAGGATGTAGAAGAAGATCAGGTAACTCCACCACTCAAGCCGGTGATCCGGATTGCTTCCGCAGAGGATCTGGAACACGAAATGCAGAATCGCGCAAAGGAAAAAGATGCGCTTTCGGCCTGCCAAAAGAAGGTGGATGAGCACAAGCTTCAAATGAAACTTGTGGGATGTGAGTATACCTTTGACAACAGCAAGATCCTATTTTATTTCACCTCAGACAAGCGGGTCGATTTTCGACTGCTGGTAAAGGATCTGGCTTCTATTTTCCGTACGAGGATCGAGCTGAGGCAGATCGGGGTGCGAGACGAAGCAAAAATGCTGGGTGGGCTTGGCTTGTGCGGAAGACCTCTTTGCTGCGCCCGTTTTTTGGGAGATTTCCAGCCTGTTTCGATCAAAATGGCAAAAGAACAGAGCCTTTCCCTGAATCCTACTAAGATCTCCGGTGTATGCGGAAGGTTGATGTGCTGCCTGAAATTTGAAGAAGATCATTATGAGGAAACCCGCCGCAAGATGCCGAGAATTGGCCGTGAAGTGATCACATCGGACGGAAAAGGGCAGGTGATCGACCTGAATATCCTTAGGGAAACAGTAAAGGTAAGAATGCCAAAGGGTGACAGCTATGAGGTAAAGGATTACCCAATGGAAGATGTAAAACGTATCACAAAGGGGCCGCAGAGTCAGTCTGAAGAAGAACCGGAGGAGACTCTGCCGGATGATATGAATGAAGCGAATGATTCGGCAGAAGATCTTACTGAGTTGGAAAAAAATGAGTAATATGGGAATGCTGTCCTGTAGCATATAGGGAAAGGAGCAAACGGATGAAAAAAACGATCTTTACAGTATTGACGGTTTTTTCATTATTGCTGATGAATTTTGCCTGTGCAGAAGAGATCAGCAGTGATTTTACATGCATCAGGATTTCTGAAATTATGGCTTCCAACAGTTCGAGGGTCATTTCTACAGCTGACGGTTCTGCTCCGGACTGGATCGAGATAGTGAATATCTCCGATAAGGATATCAATCTGAAGGGATTATGCCTTTCCGACAGTAAAAAGAAGCTGGAGAAATTTGTTTTTCCTGATGTGATCCTTCCCGCAGGAGAGCATATGATCATTTTTTGTACTGGGAAGGAAAGCACAGAGGATCATGAAATCCATGTCGGTTTCAAGCTTGCCGCTGAAGGAGAGAAAGTGGTTTTGTCCTATCAAGGTGTGATTCTGGATAAGGTCACCTTTGAAGCTCAACTGAGAGACATAGCGTTGGCTCTGGATGAAAACGGAAACTGGGTGCAGACTGTGACGCCGACGCCGGGGGCACCGAACGTTATTACCGGGTTGAATTGAAGCAGTTTATTCTGATGATTTAAAAATAAAGATCCTATGCCTGAATCATGGCACGGGATCTTTATTTTCCTTAGATCTGATGGATAAGAAGTCGAAAAAACATCGGCATCAAATTTGAATTTCGCCAGCAACAATCTTCCGATAGTCTTCCAGATTCTTGCGAAGCAGCTCAGGAATATTCAGTTCATAAGGACAGCGACGGAGGCAGGCACCGCATCGGACACATTGGGATATCTTTTCCATTTCTTCCTGCCAGTAGGAAGAGAGAAAACCGGCAGAGGGAGAACGCCGGATCATTTGTGACATACGGGCGCATTGATTGATTTGGATTCCCACTGTGCATGGAGCGCAGTAACCGCAGCCACGGCAAAAATCACCAAGCAGCTCGGCTCTGTCATGCTCGATCAGTTCTTTCAACGCATCAGTCATTGCAGCGTCCCGCTTAAAAAATGCAAGCCACTGGTCCAATTCACTTTCACGCTGGATTCCCCAGATCGGCAGCACAGGATACTGCTGCATGAAGGCCATGCAGGCTTCTGTGTTGGTGAGCAAGCCTCCGGACAACCCCTTCATTGCGATAAATCCCATCCCCGCTTCAGTACAGCTTTGAACCAGGGATATATCCCTTTCGGAAGAAAGATAGGAAAATGGAAACTGAAGCGTTTCATAAAGACCGGATTTCACTGCTTCTTCGGCAACGCCTAGCTTGTGTGTCGTGATACCGATGTGAAGAACCTTTCCAGCTTGTTTTGCTTCAGCCAAAGCCTCATAAAGCCCGGTGCCGTCATCCGGGGAAAAACAGGTCGGTGCACAGTGAAGCTGATAGAGATCCAAATGGTCGGTGCGCAGATTTCGCAAAGTGGTTTCCAGATCTGCCTTTAATTCGATACCGTTTTTTGCATGGCTTTTTGACGCGAGGATAATATCCCCGCGTATTTTCTGAAAGGCTTCACCCAATTTTTCTTCACTGTCAGAATAGGAGCGGGCAGTGTCAAAAAAAGTCATTCCACCCTCTGCAGCTTTTCTCAGAATGCGTACTGCTTCGTTTTTTTCAACACGTTGTATAGGCAGTGCTCCAAAAGCGTTCTGTGGGGTCGTGATTCCGGTTTTTCCCAGTGTGAGCAGTTTCATTTTTGGACCTCCCGTATAGTTTTGAGCTTGATTATCAGCAACAAGGCGGTTAAGCATGTTCGTTCAAATGATCTTTTCAAGGCTTTGTCCGCCAATTTTTACGAATATCCAATAAATCGGCAAATCGAAAGGATCAGCTTCCAAGATAGGCTTTGCGGATACGGTCGTCATGAAGCAGATCCCGAGCGTTGCCGCTCATGGTGATATTTCCTGTCTCAAGAACATAGGCACGATCTGCAACAGCGAGGGCCATCTGGGCATTTTGTTCAACCAACAGAATGGTCGTTCCGGAAGCATGAAGCTCGCAGATAATATCAAATATCTGTTCCACCAGAATTGGCGCAAGTCCCATACTGGGCTCATCCAGCATCAACAGCTTTGGACGACTCATCAAAGCACGTGCAATAGCAAGCATCTGCTGTTCACCGCCGGAAAGAGTTCCGGCGATCTGTTTTTTTCTCTCCTTCAAACGGGGAAAGTGCGAAAACATTTCTTCTGTAAGGCTGGATATCTCAGAAGCGGAACGTGTAAATGCACCCATTTCCAGGTTATCCAGTACAGTCATTTCCTGAAAAATACGCCTTCCTTCCGGGCAAAGCGCCAACCCCTGATTCACGATCCTGTTGGCTTTCAGTCCGTTGATTTTCTGACCGTTAAATGTGATTGAACCGGATCGGGGATGCAAAAGACCTGTGATCGTATTGAGGGTGGTTGATTTTCCTGCTCCGTTTGCACCGATCAAGGTGACGATTTCATTGTTGTTCACTTCCAGTGAAACACCCTTGATGGCATGAATGGCACCATAGTAAACATGAATATCATCTACCTTCAGAAGAGTGGAATCACTTTTGATAGCTGGATCGATTGTTGATTGTGTTGTGCTCATATTAGCCCTCCTGCCGTTTTCCGAGATAGGCTTCGATCACGACGGGATCATTCTGAACGGTATCAGCGGTTCCTTTTGCGATAATTTTTCCAAAGTTGAGAACGCAGATTCCTTCACAAACCCCCATGACAAGACTCATATCATGTTCAATCAGAAGAATCGCAATTTCAAAATCGTCCCGGATCTTGCTGATCGTGATCATCAGATTTTCTGTTTCCTTGGGATTCATTCCGGCAGCAGGTTCATCCAATAACAGCAGACAGGGATCTGTAGCAAGCGCACGAAGGATTTCAAGTCGTCTTTGCACACCGTATGGCAAACTGCCGGCACGGGCATCGGCCAGTTTCTCCATATTGAAAATATGCAGCAGCTCAAGAACCCTTTCATGTTGTTTTTTTTCACATTTCCAGTATCCAGGCAGACGAAGAATACCGCTCATCATATTGTTGCGAATCTGGTTGTGAAGGCCGATACGGATATTGTCTTCCACAGACATTTTATCAAACAGACGAATGTTCTGAAATGTTCTGGCAAGTCCAAGCTTGTTTGCTTCCACAACGCTCATACCGGCAGTATCTTTCCCGTTGACCATAACAGTACCGGTAGTGGGCTGATATACCTTTGTGATCAGATTGAAAACGGTTGTTTTTCCGGCTCCGTTAGGACCAATAAGTCCTGCTATCTCCGTTTTGCCAATGGTGAGGTTGAAATCATCAACCGCTTTCAAACCGCCAAACTGAATGCCGAGATGACTGCATTCCAGAACGGGCTGTTTCCCGAGATCTCTTTCGGGAACGATGGAGATGCTGGGAACCGGTACCATCTTTACGTTGGTGTTGAGTTTCATTCGGACACCTCTTTTCCGGATTGATCCTGTTCTTTAGTGCTGTTTTTGCCACGGATCAATGTGCGTACCTTTCCGACAAAAAGTTCCCCCAGGCCGCGAAGTGATCTTGAATTTGTCACCAGCATAACCATAATGAGCACAATTGCGTATATCAGCATACGGTAATCCTGAAGGAAACGAAGCTTTTCCGGGAGAATCGTGAGCAGGGCAGAGGAAATGATCGAGCCGGTTATGTTTCCGATTCCGCCGAGCACGACAAACACAAGAACATTGATGGATTGATTATAACTGAACTTATTGACATCCACTGTCATATTCAGGCCATACAGTGCGCCGGCCATACCTGCGAGCGTTGCGGAAACAACAAATGCCATAAGTCGATATTTCGTCACATCGATGCCGTTGCTTTCAGCTGCGATACTGTTATCACGTACGGCCATGATCGCACGGCCGCTGCGGCTGCGAATCAGGTTGAGGACGATGAACAAAGTGAACAGAATCAGGATGAAGCCAATGAGAAAACCGTCTTCTGTAGGTAGCTTTACCGCAGGGGTCACGATATTTCCATCGGCATCCTTGACAGATGTCAGAAGCTTTGTTGCTGCCGCACCGTTGATGATACCGGTTCCTGGAAGATCGTTGTGGGTGCTCCCAAAGGCATAGTACAGTTTTGTTCCGTCAATATTGACATAGATCAATTGCAAAACATTGCGGATGATCTCACCAAAGGCCAGGGTCACGATCGCCAGATAGTCACCGCGCAAACGAAGCACAGGAATCCCGATCAGAAAACCGAAAACACAGGAAAAAGCACCGGCAATAATAAAAGTGATGATCATGCGGGGAAGCAGGGCAGTAACACCGATGTTGTTGAGCCATGTAGAAGCGACTACACCGGTGAATGCGCCGATACTCATGAAACCGGCGTGGCCAAGGCTGAGTTCACCGCTCACGCCGACGACCAGGTTCAGCGAAATAGCCATGACGATCCAGCAGCATACCGGGACAAGCTGACCTTTCAGAGAACGGCTCATAGAAAGGCCAAATACCTTGTTCATCATCAGCTGACATACAACATAGGCAATAATAACAATGGCATAAGGAAGAAAATAGGACAGAAGCTTACTCTTTTTTTTCATGGGTTCACCTCAGACTTTCTCGCGGCGTTGCTTGCCAAGCAGACCGGTGGGCTTAACCAAAAGGATAATAATCAGCACACTGAACACGACCGCATCGGATAATTCGGAGGGGATTCCGATTGCAGGCAGATAGGCTTTGCTCAGGGTTTCGATCAAGCCCAGCATGACCCCGCCCAGCATTGCTCCTGGAATAGAACCGATCCCGCCGAGAACAGCTGCCGTGAACGCTTTGATACCGGGCATGGCGCCAATAGTGGGCTGAAGATTGGGATAAGAGGAGCAAAGCAAAACACCGGCGATCGCTGCCAATGCTGAACCGATCGCAAAAGTGAGGAAAATGGTGAAATTCACATTGATCCCCATCAGTTCAGCGGCTTTCTTGTCTTCGGCAACGGCTCGCATGGAACGGCCGAGGCGGGTACGTCCGGTAAACCAGGTAAGGAAAAGCATGATGATGATCGTGAGGATGACGGTTGCGATACTCTCCCAGGTGATGATCAGTTCTCCGCCTGCAAGATGGATACTGTCGGCGAAGCTGAATACACTGGTGAAGATACGGGTGTTAGCCGTCCAGATCAGCTGTGCCAGATTTTGAAGGAAATAACTTACACCGATCGCCGTGATCAAAACCGCAAGGGAAGCAGCCTGTCTGAGCGGACGATAAGCAAGAAATTCGATCAGAATTCCGAGAACGGTGCAGACGATCATTGCACCAATAACTGCAAAAAGAGGGGAGAGAGCACTGTTTATGCTTTGCATGACAACAAAGGCAATATAGGCACCGATCATGATGATGTCACCATGGGCAAAATTCAACATTTTTGCAATGCCATATACCATTGTGTATCCAAGAGCGATCAGAGCATAGATGCTGCCCAGGCTCAATCCATTAATGATGTTTGAAAGGAGAGACATAATAACACACCCTTCTCAGAACTTTCTGATGCCCAGGAAGTCATGACCAGCAATCAAAAAAGCTTTGATAACTGGTCATGACTCCCGAATAAATGGAGACCCGGCGCCGATTTGAGCGAGCCGGGTCTCCCATGTGATTAATAGTTTTCAGGAGATACATAGGTACCGTTCTTGATGATCACGGCATTGGGAGTCTTGGTCACTTCACCGTTGGAGGACCAGGTCATCGTTCCGGTAAGACCGGTCACTTCGAAGTCTCCGGAGAAGATGCTGATCAGGATCTCACAGGCCTCTTCGGGTGTGGTGTCCCCGGTGATACCGCCCTTGACCATAGCGTCATAGATTGCATAAACACAATCGTAAGCATCCGCGGCAAACTGGTTGGGGGTGGTGTCGAAAGCGGCGGTAAACTTGTTTACAAAATTCACGGTCAGTTCGTCAGAGGCATCGGCAGAGAAAGGAGTAAGCAGCATGACGCCTTCAGCAAGCGTGGTGTCAAAGCCTGTCAGCGTAAGAATTCCATCCATACCGTCAACACCGAAGAAAACAGGGGAATAGTCGGTCGCGTTGGCACGAATCAG
>JAZLIA010000036.1:0-17618 GCA_045617125.1 Clostridia bacterium
GGTAAACAATATTTCAGATCTGCTAACGGTAAAGCATCCGTAAGCACCAACGACTGGATCCAAGTGTTTGGCTATCAGGATGATTGGATTCTGATCCAGCATGATATTTCCAGTGACCATATGAGAATTGGCTGGATTCAGAAATCCGCGCTTCCGAAAAAAGCAAGCGTAAGTCCATTGAATATGAGCAATACACCTGCATATACAGTACAGCAGGCAATTGTAACAGATGATCCTCTGAATTCTCAGCAGTCAATCTATACCATTCCTCAGGGCCAGCAAGTCACCTTCCTGATGAAGATGGGATCATGGGATTATGTTTCCTATTCAGATGGAAAAACATCTTTCTATGGCTTTGTTAAGGAAAATTGTGTTCAGGTATTGCCAAATGAAGCGCAAATAAAGCAATCAGGCATTACCTACCTTTCTGAACATACAGCATTCACCGTAACCCAATTGAATAGTGCAGCAATCTCGGTCTCTACCGGAGTAACTCCTGCGATGAAGATCACGTTAACAGATGACAACCAAACCTATGAGTGGAATCTGCAATTTGACATCAGTCTTAATGTTACTGATTTCCAGCAGAAGTAAAAAAGATAATAGTCGAAAGAACCGGGAAGCCTGTACTTCATTGCTTCCCGGTAGTTTTTTCTGTATCATTTGATTCACAGTCGGTATTAACATCAACCAATACGCGAGGTATGCTTGATGGGAAAATTGGTCAAACAAATTTTACTTCTCATTTTAGTTCTTTGCGCTTTCGTAGCTGCATTGAATCTGATGGTGTTTCTCGTCACTCGTGACAGTATTGTTTCTTCCGAAGATACCGAACATGCAGATTGCATACTTGTCCTGGGCTGCGGGTTGTTCGATGACGGAACTCCTGGAAGAATGCTCAGCAGAAGACTGGATACGGCTATTGAGTTATATAAGAATGGTTCGGCTCCAAAGCTGCTGATGAGCGGCGATCATGGTAGCGAAGATTATGATGAAGTCAATGCTATGAAACGTTATGCTGTCGAACATGGTGTGCCAGCTGATGATATCTTTATGGATCATGCCGGTTTTTGCACATATGATAGCATGGTTCGAGCAAGGCAGGTATTTGGTTGTGAATCAATCATTATTGTTACACAGCAGTATCATTTATATCGCGCCATTTGGAATGCTAAAGCACAAGGCATGAAAGCTCAAGGTGTTGCTGCTGATATGTACGATTACGGCTGGCGCTATACCGCCATTCTGAACATACGTGAAGTATTAGCCCGGGTAAAGGATGTACTGGTAAACATAATCCGCTTACCTGCATCAGTAGTGGGTAGCCCGATTGATATTCACAGCAACGGAACTGTTACAGATGACGCAACTACTTCCATCTGGTTATCCGAAATACAAAAATAACCATACTGCAAGGCAAGAAAGTCGTCAATATTGGGGTGGTGATAAGGCAATGCACTCGAATTCGCGGGACATGAGTACCGATGAACTTTTTCGAGACTGGATACAACGCTATTCGAATGATATACTCCAGACATGTGTCCTGTATCTTTCGGATCGTTCACTTGCCGAAGATGCTCTTCAAGATACTTGGATCAAAGTATTTCAATGCCTCCAGCATCAAAAATCACCCGTCATCCATGAAAAGGCATGGATTATGCGTATTGCTATCAATACGTGTAAAGATTATTACCGTACATCATGGTTTCGGCATGTAGACAGGAAAGTATCGATAGATAAGCTGCAAGAAACCACGGCATATGCTGAACAGCCAAAGCATATGTTGAGCTTGGTTGTCATGGAATTACCTGAAAAATATAAACAGGTAATTCTTCTGTACTATTATCAAGGCTTATCTTTGAAAGAAACCTCCAAAGTACTCGGTGTATCGCAGACATGCGCTTTTAAGCGTTTGAAAAAAGCTGAGCAACTCCTGAAACAGGAATGGATTGGAGGTGCTGAATCATGATGAAAGACCCGAATTTTGATATTCGTTCTATTTTGAAGAGTGAACTGGAAAGCGTCCAAGCTTCTGAGACTCAAAAAGAATTGATCTATGAAATAGCTAAGTCAACTCAGACTGTTCACAAAAGGAAAACAGTCCATCTGGTTTTGATAGCAATTGTGCTTTTGTCAATTACATGTGCTGCTTTAGCAGCTACTGGAGCGTTCGAAGCAATCAAGTCGATTTGGGAAAACTCCTTCAGCCGCATGAATACAACCGGAGAATTGAATATTGTGGATGCCCCCGATGTTTCTGATTTCCTTGATCAACTTGAAAAGGATGATGGTGTACGGAAAGAGGATTTATATCTTTCCACTGTTCCGAAGAAAGAAGATATCACCCTCGAAGAAGCATTGAATATTGCAAGAAATGCGATTATGGAAAAATACGGGACACCTGAAGATGAACTTGATGCGATGGGGGTTTATCCGGAATTTTGGGAAACGCCGAATATGGAAAACCAGTCATCCAGTTGGACGATTTACTATACTTCAATAATAGACGAGGATATTTTTGAAGACCATTTCTTTTTAGCACCTGGCGAATATCGGGTATACATAAACTCACCATCCGGCGAAGTGACCTATTGCGGATATTATAATGATGAATTCTGGCCAGAGTATGCCATACGCTGCTGGGAACACGGCAGTAAGGATTATGTCTACGAAGAGGCAAAAAAGCCTGCATTTCGTCAACTTCTTACTGCTGATCAAGAATATTTCCTCAGCTTATTCCAGACAGCCGGTTATGATATATCCAGTTTACAGTATGACCAATAACAAGGAACAGATATTAGATGCAACCGGAAAGAATAGTGAAATCCTATGCTTTCCGGTTGTTGTATTTAATTGTGAGCTGAAGAAAGCACCGTTTCTTCCGGATCATGCACAAAGCGGACCGTCTGCATGAAACGGAGTCATTCAAGTGCGATCCTGTTTTTCTCAATTTCGCAGACCAACTGTAATATGGTATCCGGCTCCTGACTGTATTCTGAGCTCAGATACAGGCTTACTTGATCGATCAGTTTTCGGGCACGGACCTGTACGGAAGAGGGTTCTTCTTTTCCGTAGTAGAGCTGCAGGCGGCCGCCTTCACGGTAAATGTTTTCCTCCAGGCCCAAAAACAGCTTTGCCAGCCCAGTCTCATATCTTCCGAAAGCGGCGGTCAGCCCGATCGCGTCGGCAATGATCTCATCGCGTATGGCTTCCATATTTTCCGGGAACCGTTTGCGTGCGATAAAATGTGTCAGCTCATGGTATTTCCGGATCACGATGGAAAGCTTGCACCATTCTTCCTCTGTGAACACACATCCGGCGGTCTTTCCTGCTTCCTGCGCGCTGACCGCGCTGTAGGGTCCCGCGCTGAGGATGATCAGATAATCACGGAAATTTTCCCGCACCGCGGTGAAGCGTTCCATTTCCTCATCCCAGTCTGTTCCGCCATTTGCCAGGTAGGCCGCTTTATGATCACGGATCTTTTTCCAGTTGATCAGTCCGCTGATCGTCTGCGCACCCATGGAGGTGGGAACATCGATCGGCTCACAGTACGCACTCAGGCAGCGGATCGCGGTTTCAAAATCCGCGCGTCGGTACAGGGTGAGGATTTCAGCCGGCCCTGCGGGAGTTTCAAGGGAGGAAAAGGTGTCCCGTTCGTCCCCGATAAAGTTTTTAACAGGTTCACTTACGGGAATACCGCGCAGAACGGCATCCTTATATGGCTCCGTCTGCCGGGCTCTCTTCAGCACAGGCAGCCCCACCTGAGGATAGCGTTTGAATACTTCAGCAATGGTTGGATTCATAATCATCCGTTCCTTTATAGTAATTTTCCTGGATAAACAATAACAAATCAGCCCGCGACCATACAGGTTCACGGGCTGACAGACTCCATCCTGTCAGGAAGCGGTGCTTTTTACCCGGATGGAGGTGATCACAGGCTGGTTCGCTTTGTTTACAGAACCGTTGCTGTCGGTTACGGGAGTATCCTTGCAGATCCGGTCTACGATCTCGATCCCGTCGGTGACAGCACCGAAGGCGGCATACTGCCCGTCCAGATAGAGGGCATCCTCATGCATGATGAAAAACTGGCTGGAGGCGCTGTTGGGGTCGTTGGCACGAGCCATGGAAAGCACGCCCCGTACATGGGAAAGCGTGTTCTGGATGCCGTTTGAGCTGAACTCGCCTTTGATGTTCTTTCCGCTTCCGCCGGTGCCGTTGCCCTTGGGGTCTCCGCCCTGGATCATGAAGCCGGAAATGATCCGGTGGAAGGTGAGGCCGTCATAGAAGCCGCTGTTGGCCAGCTCCGCAAAATTGGTGACGGTGATGGGGGCGATATCGGCGTACAGCTCGGCTTTGATGGTGCCGTAGTTTTTAATGTCGATCTCGGCATACCAGGTGCCTGTAAGCAGGCCGTCCGCATTCTTTTCGGTGCTTCCCTGGGCCGCGGGTACTGTGCCCGGATCCTTTTTGGCTGTGCAGCCGGTGAGCGCAAGAACACAAACCGTGATCAGCAATAGGACAAGAAATCCACTCTTTTTCATCGTTACCTCCGGAAAAATCATTCAAATAGGGTGCATCCGCTTTCTTTATAGTAGCGGATGCGTTCGCGGATATCCGTTTCCGTCACTTCAAAATGACGGGCCAGGCAGGAAATGCAGAAAAAGGAGGTCGCTCCCCGGTTGACGAGCTTCCGCGTGACAGCGACCTCATCCTTGGTAAGGGTGCGATCACACCCGACACAGCGGGGAGGGGATCCCGTCAGCATTTTTCCATCCGGCCGATCAGCACCCTGCAGCCGTGACCGGGTACCACGAGGTTGTAATAATCCCGCTTCACGCCCAGCTTTTCTCCTGTGATGGCATCGGTGAGGTCCAGACCGATCCCGCTCTGATAGGGAAGGCCCGCGTCGGCAAAGGTGAAGGGCACTTCACCGGCTTCAGAAGCCAGATTGAAGTAGCCAATGGCGAATTCATTATCGGAAAGATGCTTGAAAAGGGTGAAACCGCTGTCCGGATATTCACGCCACCAGTTTTTCTGTTCCTCATTCCAGCCGGTGCTGACCACGCGGCCGCGATAGACCACGTAGGGAGGACGGGTCTCTACATCCTGATTGATGCGGAGAAGACGGGGATTGAGCACCAGCTCCTTGCAGAAGGGAGAAAGGGAGCGCACATCGCCGCCCAGCATCAGAGGAGCGGACAAAATGCACCACAGCGCGAACTGGGTGCGGTATTCCTCATCTCCACAGGCGTTGCCGACAGCCACATTGCCCTTGCCGTACATGCCCACGGTGAGCATGTCGATATCATTGAAGCAATCGGACCCGCTCATGCAGAAATTGTCCAGCTGGCTTTTGAAAATGTCGCAGCAGGATGTGAAATTGTCGAAGATGTCGCCGGTGGAACGGTACAGATGCGCTCCCAGGCTCTTCATCCATTTCCAGGGTTCATGCATGCCCCAGTTGCAGGCGGAAAAAACGATGTCCCGTCCGCTTGCCTTGAGTGCCATGCTCATGGTGGCATAGCGGTTGCGGCAGTCGGCACTGTCGGGGAAATTGCAAAAGTCGTACTTGAGATAATCGACGCCCCAGGAAGCAAAGGTTTTTGCGTCGATGAATTCATGATCGAAGGATGAGGGATAACCGGCACAGGTGCGTACGCCGGCACAGGAATACATGCCAAAGAGGAAACCCAGGGAGTGTACATAATCGCTCAGGGCTTTCATTCCGTACGGGAATTTTTCCGGGTCGGGCACCAGACAGCCGTTTTCGTCCCGCTCCTTCAGGCTCCAGCAGTCGTCGATCACGATATATTTGTAGCCGGCTTCCAGATAGCCCTGCTGCTTCATGGAAAGCGCGGTTTCCCGGATCAGCTGATCCGAAATGTTGCTGCCAAAGGTGTTCCAGCTGTTCCAGCCCATTGGGGCTCTTTCAAGATGCATAAGCAGCCTCCTTCAGGTTCTTTTAATGGATTCTTACCCTTATTATAAGACGGATCGGAAACAGGTTCAAGAGTAATAATGATGATAAAAATCCCTGCACGGTTTTGTGAAGCAGATACTGGTATTTGATTCCGGGAGGGTGTAAAATGACCTTGGATCAAAACCGCAATATAGCATAAAAATACAAACCGTTACTGGATGGAGGAACAGAAATATGGGTTACTATTTTGATGACCGGGACAGCGCGGCGTGGATGATGGGAAATGAGCCGGAAAAGATCATTCGGCTGATGGCAGCCAAATATATGGGAGATAACCCGGCGGAGCCCTTTGTGTGGCGCACTTATGACAGGACGAATATTGCCTGTGATCGGGAAGGCTGGTTTATTTTTGATTTTGACAGAAGATTTCCTGAAGGAAAGAACGGGGAGATCCTCTATGCTTTGGGCGACCTTTTCTGCCCCGAAGAAAAGGTTTCCGGTTTCCAGATCTGCTGCTTCGGGCCCTGCAGGGTGTGGGTGAACGGAGAAAGCATTTTTGTTTCCAACGGGAATCAGGAACGGGACGGGCAGCCGGTGCGCTTTGAAGCGTCGCTCCGGGAAGGATACAACCGCTTTCTGATCCGCTTTGAAAGGACGGCGATCGGCTTTGGCTGTCGTCTTCGCAACGCGGCGCCCCAGTGGGAGCCCTGCAGTTTCATCATGCCTTTTTGGGAAAGAAAAGGAGAAGCGGGCTTCCTGTTCACATTGCCCCTCCGGGAAGATGCGAAGGAGCTTTCAGCCTTCTTTGGAAATGAGGAAAAGGCGGTGGGGCTGACGCTCCTGCCGGGAGAACGGAAGCCGATCCTGGAAGAAGGAGGCTTCTATGCGTGGTTTTACCTTCGGGCGGAAGAAAACATGGGAATGCTGCCCGGTACGGTGCTTCTTGACGGAAAAAGACCGGGAAAAAATGAGATGATCCCGGCAGGCAAAAATGAATTGCTGCTTTACGGAACGCTTGAGGAACTGCGCACCGCTTTGAACGGGGTGAAAATGGACTCTCCGCTCCTTCTTCACGGGACATCGACCCCCTATCTGGTGCTGGGACCCTGTGCGGAAACGATGGAACCGGAGAAGCTTCTGGATCCCGGAACGGTGTATGCAGACACGGTGTGGCGGCCGGATCTTGAAAACATGCTTCTGCGGCCTTATCTGGAAACGAACCTGTTTGCGAAATGGAGCTATCCTCTGGGCGTCACCCTGTATGGCCTGCTCAGTGCGGGAAGGCAGTTGAAGGAACCCTTTTTCACACAATATGTGCATCAGCATGTGCGGCAGGTGACAGGCATTCAAAAGCGTGCGCTGTGGGAAAGGGAGCACCTTGGCTTCCCGGGGGTGAACCAGCAGCTTTGCTGGCTGGATGCTTTGGATGACTGCGGTTCCTTCGCTTCCCTGATGCTGGAGGAGGACGGCGCTTCCTTGGAGGATGTGCGTGCGATCGCCAACCGGGTGGCGGAATACATGATAAATGAACAGCCCCGCACGGAGGAGGGAGCCTTCTGCCGCCGGGACGGGACGATGTGGGTGGATGATATGTATATGTCCGTGCCCTTCCTGTGCCGATATGCCCTGCTGTTTGATCACAAGGAGGCAATGGACCTGTGCGCGGAAGAACTGCTGCATTTCCGCACCCTGCTGTATATGCCGGAAAAGAAGCTGATGGCCCACATGCTGTGCCTGAATCACAGCATGAACAACCATATCCCCTGGAGCCGCGGAAACGGATGGGTGATCTTTTCCCTGAGCGAGCTTCTGATGCGCCTAAAGAAAGATCATCTGCGCAGGGCTGAGCTGGAACGCTTTTTTATCGAGCTGACGGAGGGATATCTTGCGTGTCAGGGAGAGACCGGCCTTTGGCATCAGGTGCTGGATGATCCTGAGGCTTATCCCGAGTCCTCTTCCACCGCAATGATGATCTGTGCCTTCTGCCGCGGCATCCGAATGGGACTGTATGCCGATCCTGTGCGCGGGCAGGCGGCTGCTTCCGTAAAAAAGGCCTGGGAAGGGCTCACCTCCACTGCAGTGGACAGGAAGGGCAATCTTTACGGGGTGTGCCGCGGTTCCGGTTTCTCCTTTTCCAGGGCTTACTACCGTTCGCTCATGTGGCGTTTTAACGACACTCACGGCATCGGCATCGTGATGCTGGCGGGTACGGAAATGCTGAAAACGGAACTGGATGTGTGAATTGGCTGAAACGGAACAGAAAACATAAGGGAGAAAATATCATGTTTACATCCGCACAGGTATTGCCGGGAGTATACCATATCACCGACTGCATGGGGGTCAATATGACCCTGCTTCAGGGAACAGAGAAGGCGCTGCTGATCGACACCGGCTACGGCCTTGAAAATGGAAAAGAATATGCCGAATCGTTGGCAGGGCAGGAGGTTCAGGTTTTGCTTACGCATGGTCATCACGACCATGCCCTGGGCTCCGCGCATTTTGAACGAGTCTCCCTTTTTGAGGAGGATCGGGAGACATTTCGCCTTTACACAGGAAGGGAACAGAGGCAGAAGGTGGCCCATCAGGCGGAAGATAGGGGATTGGTGCTTCCGGAAGGATTTGAAACGCGTCCGATGCCGAAAATTGTGCCGCTTATGAAGACGAAGGATCTGGAAAGCGGCTTTGATCGGGCGGATATCCCCCTTGGCGGAATGACCGCCCGGGTGTATCATGTGCCCGGCCACAGTTCAGGCAGCGCTATTGTGTATGTTCCGGAAAGGGAACTGCTGCTCACGGGGGATAACTGGAACCCCTGCACCTGGGTCTGGTTTCCGGAATCGGAAAGCGTGATGACCCTGCGGGAAAACATGAAAAAGATCCTCCGTATACTGCCTGCAAAGCATGTGCTGTGCTCTCACCGTCCGGAGCTGTTCGGAATGGAAACGGTAAACGCATTTTTTGATTTTATCACCGATGACGCCCTGAAAAATGCGGATAAGGTTTCCGCCGAGGATGGAAAGGACATTCGGGAACTGACGATCCCGGGAGGAATGGTGATCCGCTTTGACGCGAAAAAAGCGGGAATAAGTTAAAAGGCTTTTCATCGACACCGCGCTCTGATGCGGCAAGGCGGCTTGCTCATTCGTCAGAGGTTCTGTAATCGGCGGGAATATCCACAGGATCGGGATCAAAACGAACGGTGCCGGTCTTTTCGGGATCCTCAAAGAAGCGCACCTGCATGGCTTATGATTTCATGTGATATGAGACGATGAGAAGAAACCGATCAGCATGGATACTTTGAAAATGAATATACAAATAATGAGCCGGAGACATGAATTCCCGGCTCATTGTTTTCAGTATATACGGATGTTTCTGATCTGTCAAAAATCACATACTCCAACAGGGAAGCAGGATAAAGAGAGAACGCTTCATGACAATTGAATTTGGAGTTGAAAGAGAGCGCTTTTTACAGATCGCTGAACAGATCGGGCTGATATACGCCCTTTTCGATCAGGGCGTGCATGGAGTCGATCACGGCCTGCTTATCCTCGGCATAGGTGACGCCAAACCAGCTGTCGCGGGTCTCCAGCACCTTCACAGCCGCTTTTCCCTCTTCCAGCATGCCGCCCACGATGGAAGGAAGCAGATATTCCTGTTTCACGGGGTTTTCAAGGCTTGAAAGGAATGCGACGAACCGCTTTTCCAATTCGGGAAGGAAGGAAGGCTTCAGGCCCCAGAAGTTCATGCTGACATAGGAATCGGGATCGAGCTTCATCCCGTTGGCTTCCACACCGCCGCCGGGTACTTTGATGATACCGTCGGTTTCCACCACTTCGGTGAGCACCTTTTCATCGTTTACCTTGCATACGCCGCGGGTGACGCTGCCGTTGTCGGAAAGGGTGTTGCGGAGAATAAAGCCGGCCATGCAGAATTCGTCATCTGAGGTATTGCTTACCAGAAAATCATGAACCACTGTGAAAGCCTGCTTGCCGTAATAATCATCGGCATTGATGACGGCGAAAGGCTCGTTCACCACATCTTTTGCGGAAAGCACGGCGTGACCGGTTCCCCAGGGCTTTTTACGCCCCTCCGGTACGGTGAAGCCTTCGGGCAGCGCGTTCAGATCCTGAAAAGCATAGGCAACTTCCACCTGATGGGTGGAGCAGAGCTTTTCAATGCGGTTGCCGATGATCTCACGGAAATCCGCTTCAATATCCTTGCGGATGATGAATACGATCTTGTTGAAACCGGCCTGAATGGCATCGTGAATGGAATAATCCATGATGATCTCGCCGGAGGGGCCGATGGGAGTAAGCTGTTTGATGCCGGTGCCGAAACGGGAGCCGATGCCGGCAGCCATGATAACAAGAGAAGTTTTCATGTGCGTAATGCCTCCTTGCTTTGTTCCTGTGAGAGTATACTCTTTTTATTTTCGAGAAACAACCGCTTTTTTCAGTATATGCAAAATTTAGCCCTGAGAATGTCAGATAAGCCCCCATATCTCCTTTGCATATTCGCGTACGGTTCTGTCGGAAGAGAAATAGCCGGCTCCGGAAATGCAGCGCAGGCATTTCTTGGCAAAGCCGATTTCATCCCGGGTGTCGCGGATGCATTCAAGACGCCGGTTCAGATAGCTCTCGAAATCCAGGAAGAGATAGTAATGATCGGGCTTGTGCCAGGAAGCACCCTCAAGAAGCGAGTCATAAAGCTCCTTTAGGCCGCCGGTGGGGTCATCAAATTGAAGCAGCATATCCACCGCGTTTTTCAGCACCGGATCCTTTTCGTAAAGGTCGCGGCTGCAGTAATCGCCTTTGATGCTTTCGATTTCTTCCAGCGAAGCACCGAAAATGTAGTTGTTCTCTCTGCCGGAATGCTGAACGATCTCGATGTTGGCACCGTCGAAGGTGCCCAGGGTGACGGCTCCGTTCAGCATGAACTTCATGTTGCCTGTGCCGCTGGCTTCCGTACCGGCAGGGGAGATCTGCTCGCTGATGTCCGCAGCGGGAATGATCTTTTCAGCATAGGAACAGTTATAATTCTGTACGAATACCACGCGCAGCTGATCTTTCATATCCGGATCGGAATTGATCATATCCGCGATGCGGTTGATGAAATAGATGACGGACTTGGCCCTTACATAGCCGGGAGCGGATTTGGCTCCGAAAATAAAGACAGTGGGAGGCAGATCGCGGATGCTGCCGTCCTTCAGCCCGTTGTAGATCGCCAGGATCGCAAAGGCGTTGAGCAGCTGGCGCTTGTATTCGTGAAGACGCTTCACCTGCACGTCAAACACAAAATGCTCCGGAATGTCGATCCCTTCATGAAGGCGGATATATTCGGCCAGCTGATGCTTTTTCTGCTGCTTTACCTGAATGAATTCCCGGGCGGTGTCATCGTCAATGTGATCTGAAAGCTGACGCAGCAGTTCCGGTCTGAAGATAAAATCGCCCTTGATGCGGGTGGAAAGCAGCTTCGTCAGCTCCGGGTTGCACAGCCCCAGCCAGCGGCGCTGGGTGATGCCGTTGGTTTTGTTGGAGAACATTTCCGGCTTCAGCTTATACCATGTGCCAAGCACGTCCTGCTTGAGGATTCTGGTGTGGATCGCGGCGACGCCGTTTACTGCATGGCTGCCAAACATGGCCAGATAGGCCATGTGAACGGTTTTTCTCTGAAGCAGGAGAAGCTTTTCGGGTTCAATATCCGTGTGCAGGCGGCGCATTTCTTTTTTTTGAGCGGCGGCCAGACGGCGGATGACCGCAGTCATTTCCGGGGCAACGGAGTCGAGCAGGGAAAGATCCCATTTTTCCAGGGCTTCGGCCATCACGGTGTGATTGGTGTAGGCAAAGGTGCGGCGGGCAATATCAAGAGCGGCGTTGAAAGCCACCCCTTTTTCTTCCAGCAGGCGGATCAGCTCCGGGATGGACATGGTGGGATGGGTGTCATTCAGCTGGATCGCATTATAATCCGGGAAGCGCTCCCAGTCCTGTCCGTGACGGGCTTCAAAATTGCGCATCAGATCCTGCAGCGTCGCGGAGCACAGCACATATTGCTGGCGCACACGAAGCTGCTTTCCGGCTGTGCGTGTGTCATTGGGATAAAGCAGCTTTACAATATCCTCGGCGGGATTGATCTGAGCGGCGGCTTTTCCATAATCCTGCTCATTGAACAGGTCAAAATCCAGCGGGTTCAGGCTTTCGGTCTGCCACAGGCGAAGGGTGCCCACTTCCGCCTTGCGGCTGTAGCCGATCACAGGCATATCGTAGGGAACGGCTTTTACGGAAAGTCCCTTCATGCGCACCGTGACGGCCAGATCCTCCCGCCTGATGGACCAGGGATCGCCATACTTTTCCCAGTCGTCCGGCAGTTCCTTTTGCCGGGCGTTTTGAAACTGCTGCTTGAACAGACCGTAGCGGTAGCGGAGGCCGTAGCCTGTGAGAGGGAGGGCATGGGTGGCGGCGCTGTCCAGAAAACAGGCTGCAAGCCGGCCGAGACCGCCGTTTCCCAAGGCGGCGTCCTCAATATCCTCCAGAGCGCACAGATCCACGCCTTTTTCGGCAAAGCAATTTTTGCATTCCTCCAGAATTCCCAGAGAATAAAGGTTGTTGTATACGGTACGGCCAATCAGAAATTCAGCACTCATATAGGAAACGAAGCGGCCGGATTGCTGTTTTTCCTGATCCCGGGCAAAACGGGGGGCGATCTCTTCCATCATGCTCAGGGCCAGCGCGTTATGCATTTGTTCTGCCTTTGCATTTTCAGGAGAAACGTGATACAGGGCCATGAGTTTCTTTGCTGTGTTTTCAAACAGGAGCTCGGCACGGATCAAAGTCGGTCACATCCTTTCAGCAATTTGCGGAGAAGCTGAGTTTTTCCGCATATATAATTCATATCCTCATGTGTCATTCGCCACAGCCAGTTTCCGCCCAGCGTGCCGGGATAATTCATACGGGCTTCGTTATCCAGATCCAGCAGATCCTGCATGGGAACGACGGCCAGGGCCGGAGCGGCTCCGAACACGGTGCGGATCATGGCGGCTACGGCTTCATCGTCGGAAACACGGCCCAGTACCTTCCGGGCGGTTTCTTTTTCCTGCTCCGGAATGCGCTTCCAATAGCCGCGGGAGGTGTCATTATCATGAGTGCCGGTGTAATAGGCGATGTTTTCAGAGCAGTTTGCAGGCAGGTGCTGGTTGGAATCATCCCCCCCGAAAGCAAACTGCAGCACTCGCATGCCGGGAAAACCGCAGCTTGCCAGCAGCTTTTTGACCCGTGTGCTCACCACACCCAGGTCCTCCGCGACGATCTCCAGATCGGGCAGTTCCCTTTTTACCCGCCGGAACAGGGCTTTTCCGGGTGCGTTCACCCATTTTCCCACCCGGGCGTTCTTTGCGCCGTAGGGAATGGAATAGTAATTGGCAAAACCGATGAAATGGTCGATGCGCAGAATGTCATATTTTTCTGAAGCATTCGCAAGCCGGTCCATCCACCAGGCAAAACGGTGGAAATGAAGATAGCGCCAGTTATACAGCGGATTTCCCCATAATTGGCCGTCCTCACAGAAATAATCCGGCGGCACACCCGCCACCCGGGTGGGGTGCAGATCCGCGTCAAACTGGAAATTTTCAGGGTGAGCCCAGGTGTCGGCCGAATCTTCCGCCACGTAGATCGGAATGTCTCCCATCAGGCGGATCCCGGCGTTATTGGCATATTCTTTCAGAGCCCGCCACTGCATATCAAACAGATATTGGAGATAACACTGATAATCAATTTCATCCCGCAGCGTTTTTTTCCAGGCTTCCATGGCTTCGGGACGGCGGTGGCGGATATCCTCCGGCCAGGTCATCCAGGAACGCAGCTCAAAATGCTCCTTGAGCGCGGCAAAAAGAGAATAATCCTTCAGCCAGGGGGTGCGGTCCAGAAAATCATGCACCTGTGTGCTCACTTTTTTCCAGCCATAGCGGAAGGAGGCACGCAGTGCCCGGTTTTTCAACTGCTTTACCTGTTCAAAATCGATCCGGTCGCTTTCCGGCAGGCTTACAAGGTCATCTTCGTTCAGCAGCCCCTGATCTCTGAGCAGGGTAAGATCGATCATGAGCGGGTTGCCAGCGTAGGTGGAACCGCTCTGATAAGGGGATTCGCCGTATCCTGTGGGGCCGATCGGCAGCACCTGCCACACCGTGAACCCGGCTTCTTTGAGCATGTCAACAAACCGGAAGGCTTCCCGTCCCATCGTGCCGATCCCTTCCCCGGAAGGAAGGGAGGTAATATGAAGCAAAATTCCGCTTCGACGCATCGGAATCGTTCCTTTCTGAATTGGTTTGACCAGCGGGTCTTCCCCGCTGTGATCGTGTATGATTTGATCCCACGCTCAGTATACCACAGAACCGGGGATGTGACAATGAAGACCTTCTCAACATCATGGGTGACCTTCTCACGTCATGAGTGACTCCAATTTGCTGTCTGCTGTTCGTCAGATTTTTACCTCTCCCGTTCTGGCAGATAGGTGAACGGTAACAACGGAAGGGGTTTGATTTTGATTGCGGGATAGGGTAAAATAACAGCGGACGGATTTTGTGATGGAGGATAGAAGTTTGAGGGTGATCGTGATCGGCGCCGGCGCGTCCGGACTGGCTGCGGCTGTTGCCTCAGCTAGGATGGGAGCGGAGGTGCTTTTGCTGGAAAAAAGCACGAAAACGGGACGAAAGATCCTGGCCAGCGGGAACGGAAGATGCAACCTGATGAATACGGGGTCACCCCGCTACTTTGGCGACAGTGCGTTTGCGGAGAAGCTGCTGAAAACCTTTTCCGGTAAAACAGAGCATTTTTTTGAAGAGATCGGCCTCAGGCTGTTTGAGGAAGGCGGCGGAAGGGTCTATCCCTGCTGCGGTCAGGCATCCGTTGTTCGGGACGCACTGGTGCGGGCGGCGGAACGGGCCGGTGTGAAGATCATGACCGGTTTTCCGGTGGAAGAAATATGGAAGGAAGAACGGGAATTCTGCGTGCTGTCCGGAGAAAATGCCTGCTTTCGGGCGGATCGGGTGATCCTGTGCGCCGGAGGAATGGCCGGGAAAAATCTGGGTCACAACGGGGATGCTTATTCCATGGCGGAAAAGCTGGGACACAGAGTGGTTCAGCCGTTTCCTGCTCTGACCGGGGTGTGTACCGATAAAAGATCCGTGGCGGGGCTGAGCGGGATGCGCTGCCAGGCGGATCTGACGCTCACTCTTTCTGGAAAGATAGCGGATCGGGCACGGGGCGAGATCCTTTTTGCTGATTATGGTGTGAGCGGCGTGTGCGTGATGCAATTGAGCCGTAAGATCGCGGAGAATCCCTCCGTCCCGGCAGTGATCTATGCGGATTTTTCTCCCATGCTGGGGCTTTCAGAACGCTGTTATGATCATCCAGAGCAGCCTTATCCTGCGGTCGGTTCCGACAGGGAAACGGTTTCACGGCTTCTGGAAGATAGAAAACGGCGGCTGCCGGGAGAGACGCTGCTTGCCGGTCTGCTTCCGGAAGCACTGGAAAGGAAACTGAGGGAGGAACCGTTTTCCCGTCTTGCGGAGCTGCTTTCAGCTTATCCGCTTCCGGTTAAAGGAGTGAGGGGGTTCGATCAGGCTCAGGTGACTGCCGGAGGGCTGGATACCAGGCAGTTTGATCCCCTCACGATGGAAAGCCGTTTGTGCAGGGGATTGTATGCCTGCGGGGAGATCCTGAATGTGGATGGCGACTGTGGAGGCTTCAACCTGCAGTTTGCTTTTCTGAGCGGCCTTACAGCCGGGAAAAATGCTGCCATTGGTTGAAAAGAGGATGTCAGGAGGAATAAAGGGATGAGAAAAGGAAGGGTTCCGCTGCTGAATCTGGCAGTGTACGCGTTTGTGATCCTGGCGATAGGGCTCATGATCATCAATCGTCTGGATGGGGATATCCGTGAGCTGGAGAGCAAAAAGGCCTCTGTGAACCTGACGCTGCTGGATAAACAGCGGGAACAAAGCGCAAACATTGACGAGATCAGCCGGAAGGATTCTGAAAAATACATCGTGGAGATCGCACGCAGCAAATACGACTACATGTATAAGGGCGAGATCCGTTATGTGATCACAAATTCAGATTTACTTAAAGACTGACGGGAGAAAAAGAATGAGGAAAGCGGTGATCGCCATCGGCAGCAATTCCACCAGAATGCTGACGGCGGATTGCGGGAAGGAACTGAAAAACAGGGTGACCGGGCGGGTGGAGACCCGGCTATTTCTGAGCTTGAACGACAGCAGCACCCTGAGCATGACGGCAATGGAGAACACGGCGGATGCAGTGCTTTCCCTGCTCAATGACGCAGAACGGGCCGGAGCTGAAAAAACGGACCTGATCGCGACCTCCGCCTGCCGGGAAGCCTCCAATGTGCGCGAATTTGAAAAGCTTCTGCTGGATCGTACGGGCCTTGAGCTTACAGTCATTTCGGGAGAAGAGGAAGCGGCCTGTTCCTATCGGGCTGTGGCAGACAATGGAAAATGTGTTCTTACTGATATTGGCGGGGGTTCCACCGAGTATTCGCTGGGAGACGGGGGCAAGCCTGTGTGTGCAAGAAGCATCAATATTGGCGCCAGCCGTCTTTTGAAAAATGGGGAGATCAACAGCCTTGACGATATGCGAGCGTTCTTAGCTTTGGCAAAAGCAGAACTAAACGATGCGGCGCGGGATATCCGTTCACACTTTCAGGCGGATCTTTTGATCGGTGTTGGCGGCACCTGCACAACAGCGGCCTCCATGGCACGGGGGTACTTTGGCGGAGGAGAGGAAACAGAAGGCTTTGCTCTTACCAGGGATACGGTGATGAAGCAGCTTCATATGCTTTCACAAATGACGCCGGAAAAGAGAATGCTGGTGCCGGGTCTTCCTGCGGGAAGAGTGCTTATCATGCCGCATGGCTTGTGCATCCTGCTTACGACGATGGAGCTGCTGGGCTTTAATACCGTTACCGTGTCCGCCAGAACTGCAGCTGACGGATGGCTTCTTCTGCATCCGGATGAAGAATGACGGGTATCCGGAAATGCTTTGCGAACAATATACGCGATCACAAGGGCAACAGTAACTTTAATGAGTGAACATTACGAATGTACTATTTCCAATCGTTCGTTATTTCAAAAAATGTGAGAAAAAAGAAGAAAAAAGTGAAAAAAAGGTGTTGACAGAAAAATGAGAATAGTGCTATTATAGCAAAGCGCTCGCGAGAGCGAGCAGGAACGGGACCTTGAAAACGATACAGAGAAGAGAAGAAGAACGACAGTTAATTCTGAGAATGAGTTTTGATCTGGAGGGGCTGGGAGACCAGAACACCAGATTAGAAGGATTAAACACAAGAGTTTGATCCTGGCTCAGGACGAACGCTGGCGGCGTGCTTAACACATGCAAGTCGCACGAGGTCATTTGGGAGCTTGCTCTTGGATGACCGAGTGGCGGACGGGTGAGTAACGCGTGAGGAACCTGTCTCATACAGGGGAGTAACGTTCTGAAAGGAACGCTAATACCGCATAAGACCACAGCATCGCATGGTGCAGGGGTCAAAGGAGTAATCCGGTATGAGGTGGCCTCGCGTCCGATTAGATAGTTGGTGAGGTAACGGCCCACCAAGTCGACGATCGGTAGCCGACCTGAGAGGGTGATCGGCCACATTGGAACTGAGAAACGGTCCAGACTCCTACGGG
>JAZLIA010000037.1:0-10119 GCA_045617125.1 Clostridia bacterium
AGGACAGTTTTATCTTTTCCGGAACAATCCGGGATAACATCCTCTATGGAAAGCTGGATGCCACAGTGGAGGAGATCCGCAGGGCTTCCCGCACTGTGCGGGCGGATGATTTTATCACCCGTATGCCGGATGGCTATGACACCGAAGTGCATGAGCGGGGTTCCCTGCTCAGTCAGGGTCAGAAACAGCTGATCAGCTTTGCACGCACCCTGATAGCGGACCCGAAGATCCTTATTCTGGATGAGGCTACTTCCTCCATTGATGTGCAGACCGAGAAAGCGCTTCAGGAGGGCTTGAACGCGATGCTGAAGGGACGCACCAGCTTCATTATTGCCCATCGTCTGTCTACCATCCGCAACTGTGACAAGATCATGTATGTGGATGGCGGCGGTATCGTGGAAAGCGGCAGTCATGAAGAACTGATGGCAAAGCGCGGAGCCTATTACCGCCTTTATACAGCCCAGCTTCAGGAAGTACTGTAAATCAAAAATATGATCCCGCGGACAGACAAAGAGACAGGATGGCTTTGTTTTCCGCGGGATCTTTTGTATAACGATGAAGAGAAGATGCTTTGGGAGGGTCAGAATGAGAAAGCTTGAGCTGAAAAGAGTATACCGTCATTTCAAAGGGGATTATTACCTTACCGAGGATGTGGCGAATGATTCTGAAACAGGGGAAAAGCTTGTGGTATATCGGAAGCTTTACGGGGATGGTTCCCTGTGGGTGAGGCCGCTTGAAATGTTCCTGAGCGAGGTGGATCACGAAAAATATCCCGACTGCAAACAGAAATATCGCTTTGAGCTGCAGGAGATCCGAAGCGTAAGGGATCTGTGATCAGAGGAAAATGAAAAAATGAAAAAGAAGGTGTATATTCCGGATCATGGGTTTTGTTGACAAAAGGACCAGGATGTAATACACTTTCTTTGTTTCCTGAAAGAATGAGGAAAAGAAAGAGGAGATACTATGAAACAGGCAATAAAGTGGGTTTGCGCAGTGCTGCTGCTGTGTGTATTTGTTGGGCTTACCTATGCAACAACGCATGTGGATGTAAGACCAATCGGCCCTCAAAGCACCCAGGTGGGGCTGTCCAGACTGAATGAAAAGATCTTTGACCTATGCGGGGTAGAGAGAAACGAGAACGGAACCGTGCTGAACGAGCGTTTTTATCAGCTGACGGAAATGCTGGGTTATGCTTCCATTGCGGTTTGTGCAATTTTTTGTGTGCTGGGGCTCATTCAATGGATCACACGCCGCAGCCTGAAACGGGTGGATCGCACGCTTTATTGCCTTGCCGGGCTCTATATCGTTACGATCGCACTTTACGTGGTGTTCAATAAGCTGGTGATCAACTATCGCCCCATGATCATGGCCGGGGAAACGATGCCGGAACCCTCTTTCCCTTCTTCTCACAGCATGCTGGTGATGGTGGTGATGGGAAGCACGGTAATGGTGCTTAAAGAATATGTGGAAAGCATTCCTGCGAGGACGCTGCTGAAGATCATTTGCATCCTGGTATTGCTTGCCATGGTGGGGTTGAGGCTTCTGAGCGGAGTTCATTGGCCCAGCGACATCGCAGCCGGCTGTGTGATGGGCGGAATGCTGCTTTTCCTGTTTTCTGCAGTACGGTACGGCGGCGCGAAAAACTGAACACGATCATAAACAGACGGTCCGGAGCTGAAAAGCTGCGGACCGTTATTTTCAAATTCAGTTTTTCTTATGTCCCCGTTGTTTCAGATCTGAACATGGATTTGGGAATATACTTTCCAATCATTCAGGATCAACATGAGAACAGATTATGTTTTCTCTTCACAGGGGAAGTGGAGTTCCCACTGGGATCGCAAGGCGTCACACTGGCGAAGCACCTGAGCTGTTTTTTCAAAAGTCATCACGGGAGATTCTGTAAGCCCGCGGCGCAGACATTCATTTACATGCCGTATCTCATACTGGTAACCCTCATCCAGTATATCTGTTCTTGCCTGAAATACAGGATAATCAAAGCGTCTTTTTTCTCCATCCCTGTAAAGAAGGATTGTGGAAGGCTTCCAGAATACGGGGATCTCCATATATCCCGTTTCACCATAGATATATGCCGTATCCGTCATATTTGTCCTGACAGCGCAGGCCCCCATCAGCATTTCTCCCTGATTATACAATGCGGTATAGGCAGCCTGTTCATCCACCTTCATATGTCTTTCATCTGTATCCATTGCAGCCACACCCAGGATTTTAACCGGTGGTTTATCATAGACGGCATCCGCAAAATGAAGGGTGTAAACACCCACATCCAGCAGCCCACCGCCTGCCTGGGCAGGGTCAAAGACCCGGCTTTCCCAATCCCCGTCAGCACGGAAAGCAAAGCTTGCCTGCACTGCCCTGGGACGGCCGATAGCGCCCTCTGCGATCATTCTTTTCATTGCGCTGATCGCCGGAAAAAAACGAGTCCAAGTCGCTTCCATCAAAAAGGTTTGATTTTCACGGGCACAAACGCACATTTCCTCAAAATCACGGCAGTTTACCGCTGCCGGTTTTTCCACCAGTACGGCTTTATGTTTTCGGAGAGCCTGCATTGCCAGCTCTTTATGCGCGGGATGCGGAACAGGAATGTATGTCACATCGATTTCCGGGCTGTTCACCATTTCCTCCAGTGTCATCACCCTTGGAATGTTCCACTTTTCCGCTATTTTTTCAGCAGTCTGCCTGCTACGGGATGCGACTGCCGCAACCTCCATATCTTCGCATTGAAGGGCCCCTTTTATCCAGCGGTCTACGATCTTCCCTGCTCCCAGAAGCCCCCAACGCAGCTTTCTTCCCTCAAAACGATCCATTACGATCCCTCCGTTTTCCGGTTGTCTTTTATATTATTATATTCTTTTCTTCTCCAGCAAACAAGATAAACTATGCTTCAGCAGTTTTCTTGCAAAACAGATCGATCTGCTGCGGTTTTGTGCAATATGGCAAGCTTATGACCAACTGAACAGGCTTGCGGAAGAACGAATGGTATGCTAAAATCGGTTTGTACTTTCCGGAAACCGGAAATACCAAATCGGGATGATCCCCGAAATGATAAATGGAGGAAGATCATGAAAAAGATCATCTGCAAAGTGGAGTATGATACCGAGAACAGTGAGCTTGTAAGCAAAAAATGCTTCGGTGTTTACGGTGATCCTGCGGGCTATGAAGAGTGCCTTTTCAAAACCAGGGAAGGAAAATACTTCCTCTATGGCTTTGGCGGGGAGCAGAGTCCCTATCCTGTTGAGACGATCAAAAGAATAAGCGCTGAGAAGGCAAAAGCGCAGTTGGATCAGTAAAGCTCCGGGCCGGGAAAGTACCGGCCTTTTTTTGTGGAAAAACGGTTTTTCTCTTGAAAGCGAAAGAAAAATGAAGTATGCTTCCACGGAACGGGGGAACATAAAATGCAGAATGAAAAAACCAATGTGATGCGTCTTCTGGAACAGAAAAAGGTGATCTACACCGTGCACCAATTGGAAAATGCGGAGGGACTTACCGGGGTGAAGATCGCTGAAATGCTCGGCGAGGATCCGGATTGCGCCTTCAAGACCCTGGTGACGACTGGAAGCCCCAGAAAATATTATGTTTTTGTCATTCCGGTAGCAGCGGAGCTGGACCTGAAAAAGGCGGCAAAGGCAGCCGGAGAGAAAAGCATTGCGATGCTGCCGCAGAAGGAACTGCTGCCACTTACCGGCTATGTACACGGCGGCTGCAGTCCTGTGGGCATGAAGAAGCTTTTCAAAACCTTTGTTCACTGTTCTGCAAAGGACAAAAGCACGATCTGCTTCAGTGCGGGTAAGGTTGGCATGCAGGTGGAGACAGTGCCGCAGGATCTGGAAAAAATGATCCCTCTCATTTATGCCGATGTGATCCGGGAGGAATGATGGAATATATACAGTATGCGTCTTCGTTAGGAGTGCTAAGGCTGTGCGCGGAGAAGGAAAAACTTCTCAGGATCGATTTTGTGCCCGCGGATGTTCCGTTTGAGGAAAAAGAAGCACAGGATCCAGCTTTGCGTTATGCCGTTTCGTGGCTCAGGCGGTACTTTGCAGGAGAAGCAATGACAACGCCTGTCATGCTGATCGAACCGCGTGGAACTGATTTTCAATTGCGTGTGTGGAAAGAACTGATGCACATCCCGTATGGGAAAACGGTGACTTATGGCGAATTGGCCGGCAGAGAGAGCATCAGAGGGAATAAGGATAAAATGAGTGCTCAGGCGGTCGGGCAGGCAGTGCACATGAATCCTATTCCAATCCTGATCCCCTGCCACAGGGTGATGGGCAAAGGCAGCGCTCTAACAGGTTATGGAGGTGGGATCGAAAGAAAGATCCGGCTTCTGGAAAATGAGCATATTACATATAAAAAATAAACAGAACCCGTAGAATCTGCGGGCTCTACTTTTTTATCATAGGGAATGGATCAATGCGTCTCCGAATTCCTGACAGGTGGCAGCATTTTCGCCAATGACCGGGCAGATGCTCCGGGCTTTGTCCATTGCTGAGCGGATCTGATCTCCGCGGACCTTGAGACCGATATGATCCAGCATCATACAGGCTGCAGTCAGGATGGAACTGGGATCGGCATAATTGCCAAGACCGGCTTCAATAAGGCGGGGAGCAGAGCCGTGGATCGCCTCAAACATGGCATAATCATCGCCCAGGTTGGCACTTCCGGCAGTTCCGACACCGCCCTGGATCTGCGCGGCTTCATCGGTGATGATATCACCGTAGAGGTTGGGCAGCAGGAAAACCTGAAAGGAGGAGCGGATCGAAGGATTGACCAGGTTTGCGGTCATGATGTCGATATAGTATTCATCGGTGGTAATCTCAGGATATTCGGCGGCAACCTCATGAGCAATGCGGCTGAACATACCGTCGGTTTTTTTCATGATGTTGGATTTGGTTACGATGGATACGTGATCTTTTCCGTTTTTACGGGCATACTCATAGGCAGCACGGGCAATACGGCGGGTTCCGGCAACCGTTGTTACTTTGAAATCCATGGTGAGCAGGTCGGGAACCTCGATTCCCTTGGAGCCCAGTGTGTATTCACCTTCGGTGTTTTCCCTGAAGAACATCCAGTCGATGTTCTCCTCCGGCACCTTTACGGGGCGGGTGTTGGCATAGAGATCCAGTTCCCTTCTCAGGGTTACATTGGCGCTTTCCATGCCACCTTTTCCGGTACTGATTTTGTCGGCCATGCCGCCGGAGGGAGTGGTGGTGGGGCCCTTGAGCAGCACATCGCATTCCTTGATGGCACGGAGAGTATCTTCGGGTACGCTCCTGCCCAGCTTCAGACGGTTTTCGATCGTGAGGCCTTGTATATCACGCAGCTCGATCTTTCCGCTTTGGATCTCATCTGCCAGTACTTTATTCAGGACACGGCGGGCTTCCTGCATGATGATGGGGCCGATGCCGTCGCCGTCAATGATCCCGATCACGGTGGTATCCGGGGCGGGACGGGCTTTTTTGGCTGAAAGACTTTCGGCGCGTTCTGCCTGTGACCGGAGGAGCTGTTCATAATAACTGACGATGGAACGGATCTCTTCTTCTGTGATCATTGCGCATTCTCCTTTGTGAAATTGAGCAGGCCGCCCAGACGCAGCATATCGGCCTGACGGGGAGTGAAGCTGTTTTCAAGAGAAATATTCAGCCCCTGGGTCTCATTCTTCAGGGTGAATTTTCCGGTGCTCAGGCCGGTAAATACATTTTCAAGCGTGAGCGTGTCTCCTTCGCTGATCCTGTCATAATCGGCGGGATCCGTAAAGATCAGAGGCAAAATTCCCGCGTTGATCAGATTGGCAGCATGGATGCGGGCAAAGGATTTTGCGATGACTGCTTTTACGCCAAGATACAGAGGAACCAGCGCCGCATGCTCACGGGAAGAACCCTGGCCATAATTGCTGCCGCCCACGATGAATGAATAACCAAGCTTCCGGGCTCTTTCCGGGAAGGCTTCGTCGCAAACGGTGAAGCAAAACTCGGAAAGCTTGGGAATGTTGCTGCGGTAGGGAAGTATTTTAGCTCCTGCGGGCATAATGTGATCGGTGGTGATGTTGTCCCCTGTTTTCAGGCTGACTTTGGCGGTGATTGCATCCTTCAGCTTTTCTCCGCGGGGGAAGGGTTTAATGTTGGGCCCTCTTGTTACAGAAAGGGAGGCGGCTTCCTTTTCGTCAGCGGGAAGAATCACGCCACTGTCATCCTGAAGGAAGCAATCGGGCAGGGTCACTTCAGGATAAGCACCCAAAGTGGAAGGATCGGTGATATAGCCTGTGAGTGCACAGGCAGCGGCGGTTTCCGGTGAAGCGAGATAAACACCGGCATCCTTCGTTCCGCTGCGTCCGAGGAAGTTGCGGTTGAAGGTGCGCACACTTACGCCGCCGGAGGCGGGACTGAACCCCATGCCGATGCAGGGACCGCAGGCACATTCCAGAATGCGCGCACCGGCTGCGATCATATCGCTCAGAGCACCGCAGGATGATAGCATACTGAGCACCTGACGGGAACCGGGACTGATGGACAGGCTTACGTTATCGGCAATGGTTTTTCCCTTCAGAATAGAAGCGACGCGCAGCATATCCTGCAGCGAGGAATTGGTGCAGCTGCCGATACACACCTGGGATACCTGAATGCTTCCCAACTCCTCAGCCTGCTTAACATTGTCGGGGGAGTGGGGGCAGGCCAGCATGGGACGGATGGAATCCAGGTCGATATCAATGACCCGGTCATACTGTGCGTCTTTGTCGGAGGAAAGGGGCGTCCAATCCTCTCCGCGGCCCTGTCGGGTGAGAAAATCAAGGGTGACTTCATCACTGGGAAAAATGGAGGTGGTTGCCCCGAGCTCAGCGCCGAAATTGGTGATGGTGGCACGCTGAGGAATGCTGAGGGAAGCGATGCCCTCGCCGCCCCATTCAATGATCGCCCCAACACCGCCCTTTACGGTGAGAATACGCAGCAGCTCAAGGGCAATATCCTTCGCAGTGGCCCAGGGACGCAGCCTGCCGTGGAGGTTCACAAGAAACATTTTGGGGTAGGTGATATGATAGGAACCGCCGCCCATGGCAACTGCCACATCCATGCCTCCGGCTCCGATGGCCAGCATGCCGAGAGCACCGCCGGTGGGGGTGTGGCTGTCAGATCCAAGCAGTGTTTTTCCGGGCTTTCCAAACCGTTCCAGGTGCACCTGATGGCAGATGCCGTTGCCGGGCCGGGAATAGCGAATTCCGTATTTCTTTGCGACAGACTGGATGAAGAGATGATCATCCGGGTTTTCAAAGCCGCATTGAAGAGTGTTGTGATCGATATAAGCAACAGAAAGCTCCGTTTTCACACGGGGAATATCCATGGCTTCCAAGGCCAGATAGGCCATGGTGCCTGTCGCGTCCTGGGTGAGGGTCTGGTCAATATGGATGGCGATATCCTCGCCTTTTGTGAAGACGCCTGAGGTGAGATGTGCTTTAAGAATCTTTTCCGCGATCGTGAGTGCCATTTTACTTACCTCCCAGAATACTGTTGCGGGCATTTAGAATGTGCTGGCGGGTCAGTTCCTCAGCCATGTCAGCATCCTTGTTCGCGATGGCGTTAAAGATGCCAAGATGCTCCTGATAGCTTTTTTCAGCACGGGATTTCGAGGAAACGGAAACGCGGCGATATTTGATCACACGACGGTGGAGCGGCTCCAGGGTATCCTGAAGGGAGGGGCTGCCGCTCATCTGGTACAGCAGCTGATGAAAATCACTGTCGGTGTTTTTGATCTGGTCCGGTTCGTTTTTTCGGGTATAAAATTCCTGAAGCTCCAGAATATGCCGAAGCTCTTCGATGTTTTTCTCAGTTGCCCGCTCTGCCGCTCTCCTTGCTGCCAGCCCTTCTATGCGGATGCGGATCTCATAAATATCATTCAGATCCTCCAGGGTGATGCCGATCACGCGGGCTCCCCGGCTGGTGAGTTCAATAATGTGTTCCTGATCGAGACGCCGGAGCGCCTCCCGTACGGGAGTACGGCTGACTCCCAGTTTTTCACACAGACGGATCTCGGTGAGCAATTCGTCCCGTTCGTATTCGCCTATCAGGATCTGTCTTTCCAGCTCCGCAAAGATCTGGTCTGCCAGAGAGGTCATTTTATGATCAAGGATTCGTTCCATTTTTTGTGCTCCTTCTTACAGTATGTTAAGACGGCCGCCGGTCAGCTGGCTGATCTTGACTTCCAGCTCGTGTGTGCTGATGGTGGAGGTGCGTCCGGCGGCATATTCCGCGTCTACCCATTCCTTCACTTTAAGAACCAGCGGATCCTGCTTTGATACCATCTCATCTTCCTGAAGCTGATAATTCTGGTTGATCCAGTATGCGATGCCGGCGAGACCGGAGGTGTTGCTGATCATGACCGAAACGGGACGGTTCAGCAGCTTTTTTGTGTTGAAAATGTTGTAGATCTCTTCATCCTTCAGCAGCCCGTCGGCATGGATGCCGGCTCTTGTCATATTGAAGCTGCGGCCAACATAAGGGGTCATGGGAGGAATGTCGTAGCCAATAACGTTTTTGAAGTAATTCGCGATCTCGGTGATGACGGTGGGATCCATCCCATCCAGAGAGCCCCGCAGGCTGGCGTATTCAAAAATCATGGCTTCCAGAGGGATATTTCCTGTGCGTTCACCGATGCCGAGCAGGCTGCAGTTGACCGCACAGGCGCCGTACAGCCAGGCTGTGGAAGCATTGGATACTGCTTTATAAAAATCGTTATGCCCGTGCCATTCAAGATATTCGCTCTGCACATCGCTGTAATGCTGCAGGCCGTATATGATGCCGGGAACACTGCGGGGCAGGGCTACTTCGGGATAGGGAACACCGTAGCCCATGGTGTCGCAGGCGCGGATACGTACGGGAATGCCGGCATCCTGACTCATTTTCATCAGCTCGTTTACAAAGGGAACGACAAAACCGTAGAAATCCGCGCGAGTGATATCTTCCAGATGGCAACGGGGCATGACCCCGGCTTCAAAGGCATCCGCCACGGTGGCCAGGTATTTTTCCATGGCTTGTTTGCGGGTCAGCTTCATCTTTTTGAAAATGTGATAGTCGCTGCAGCTTACCAGAATGCCGGTCTCACGGATGCCAAGATCCTTGACCAGTTTGAAATCCTCCCGGCTTGCCCGGATCCAGGTGGTGATCTCCGGAAAGCGAAGGCCGAGACTGAGGCAGCGGTCCAAAGCTTCCCGGTCCCTTGCACTGTAAACAAAGAACTCGCTTTGCCTGATGATGCCATAGGGCCCGCCCAGCTTGCTCATCAATGAAAAAAGATGTTCGATCTGCTCGGGTGTGTAAGGGTCAACGGATTGCTGACCGTCTCTGAAGGAAGTGTCGGTGATCCAGATCTCTTCCGGCATTCCCATGGGGACGCGGCGATGGTTGAAGGGCACCCGTGGCACACTTTCATAATCGTATATATCCCGGTACAGGTTTGGATCCTGTACATCCTGAAGGGTATAACGGTAATTTTTCTGTTCCAGTAAATTGGTCTTCGGTGATATTTCCAGCATAGAATGACCTCCACAGGGAAGAATTGTATACAATTATACAAGCATGCGCACAGAAATGCAACAGGAAAAATAAAAATGATCCGGAAAAAGACGAAATTCCGTTACCATTCACCTATCCAGGAGAACGGGAGAGGAAAAATCCTGGCGAATGGCAGAGAGTAAATGAATGGAACGACGCTTGCAAGTTTCGATGAAAGAGAGAATACGGCAAGCCATATCTCGGCCGGAATTCTTTCTAAAGCCGCCGGAAATCTTCTGGCGGTTTTTGCGTTTGCGCAGATCACGTTCACACAGATTATTATCAAACGGCACGTCAAAGCGATGCAGAAACAGCAAATGGTTTTCTTTGTATTTCTGCATTAAGTCGGATCGTAGCCATGTCGTTCTGTGAGCCAAGGAGTTGAAGGCAGTAATTGTCTTCCTAAGACCGCTTGGCCTCCGACTTGCGCAGATCACGTTCACACAGATTATTATCAAACGGCACGTCAAAGCGATGCAGAAACAGCAAATGGTTTTCTTTGTATTTCTGCATTCGATTGAGAAGGCTGTTTTCATCCTGTGACGCCCATTTGGGC
>JAZLIA010000038.1:0-9980 GCA_045617125.1 Clostridia bacterium
TGTCTGTCTGTCTGTCTGTCTGTCTGTCTGTCTGTCTGTCTGTCTGTCTGTCTGTCTGTCTGTCTGTCTGTCTGTCTGTCTGTCTGTCTGTCTGTCTGTCTGTCTGTCTGTCTGTCTGATTCTACACAGATGACGCATGACTGTCAACCCCTTATCTGCAAAAATCGGGATATATCAGCTGAACCATTAACATCATATCACAGAAATCCTGCTATTTCAACACGCTGAAGTATGAAAACCGGGCGATCGCTTAAGAAACAGAAACAGCGATAAGAACCTCTCATGTCAGCGGCTCTTCGTGACTGCCAAAGGAGATATATGCTTTTGATCATCACGGATCCAATCCCGGGCTCATCCCTGCAACAGCTCCTGCGATTCAGCTTTTTTCTTTTTTTGAAAAGTGCAGCCGATTCTCAGTGCCGTTCATCAACCGGCGTATGTTCCGGGCATGGCGGAAAAAGCACATCACGCAGATCACGGCGGCCCACAGCATCGCAGGCAGGGAACCCGTATTCATGAAGGTGAGCAGCATGAAGGTGAACACCATCATCAGGCTGCCAAGGCTCACATACCGGGAGAGGAAGATCGCCAGCAGACACACGGCCACCGAAACAAGTCCGTTAAACGGGTACATCATCAGCAATATCGCAGTGGAACAGGCTACGCCCTTTCCGCCCTTGAAGCCATAAAGCACCGGCCAGTTATGACCGACGATCACGCCCAGAGACGAGCACATGGAGCACAGGAGCGCATCCTCTCCGCCAATCCACCGCCCCAACAGCACTGCGAGCACAGCCTTGCCAAAGTCTCCCACAAAGGTGAACACTCCGGCCTTCGCGCCGATCACGCGGATCACGTTGGTCGTTCCGGGGTTTCCGCTGCCCTCATGGCGTATATCGGTTCCCCGGTGCTGGGCAATGAGAATGCCGGTGGAAAAGTTGCCCAGCAGATAGCCAAGCAACAGACACAGTACGCGTATCATTTGCGTACATCCTCCTTGTTCTTTTCCCTCAGTGTGAAGCGGATGGGAGTTCCCTCAAAGCCGAAGGCCCTGCGCATGCAATTTTCCAGATACCGTTCATAAGCAAAATGCATCAGCTCCTCCGAGTTGATAAAAAGCACAAAATCGGGCGGGCAGGTGCCCTGCTGCGTGGCATAATACACCTTCAGCTTCCGGCCGCCGATCGTGGGCGGCTGCTGGCTGATCATCGCGTCGCCGATCACATCATTGATGGCGCCGGTGGTCACCCTGCGGCTGGCCTGAGCCCACACCCTGTCCACAGTGTCGGTCACGGTGTTCACCCTCTGCCCTGTTTTAGCCGAAATGAACAGCACCGGGGCATAATCCATGAACTTCAGATCCTCGATCACCTGCTTGCGGAATTTTTCCAGCGTACCGGTTTCCTTTTCCAGGGCATCCCACTTGTTCACCACCACGATCACGGCCTTGCCTTCATCGTGGATCAGTCCCGCAATGCGGGCATCCTGCTCGGTCACGCCATCCTGCGCGTCGATCAAAAGCAGCGCCACATCGCAGCGGCGGATCGCGCCAATGGAGCGCAGCACGCTGTAGCGCTCCAGACTTTCATCCTCGATCACGTTCTTTCTGCGAATGCCGGCGGTGTCGATAATGTTGTATTTCCGCCCGTCCGGTCCTTCAAACAGGGTGTCGATGGCATCCCGGGTGGTGCCGGGAATGTTGCTCACCATGGTGCGTTCCTGCCCAAGCAGCCGGTTCACCAGGCTGGATTTGCCCACATTGGGCCTTCCCACCACAGCCAGCTGGATCACGTGTTCCTCATTTTCAGGGTCTTCCGCCTCTGTTTTAGGAGGGAGCAGCTTTACGATCTCATCCAGCAGATCACCCAGGCCCAGCATGTTGGTGGAAGAAATGCCGATGGGCTCACCCAGGCCCAGCTCGTAATACTCATACAGGTGATCGAGCAGCCCTGCATGATCCACCTTGTTCACCACAAGCAGCACCGGCTTATGGGTGCGGCGCAGCAGCTGGGCCACCTCATGATCATCCGGCATCAAGCCGGCCTTGCCGTCGGTAAAAAAGCAGATCACATCGGCCATGTCCATGGCGATCTCGGCCTGACGCCGCATCTGACTGAGCAGTACATCCTCGCTGTTCATGTCAATGCCGCCGGTGTCGATCAGGGTGAAACGGCGCCCAGTCCACTCCGTGTCGGCATAGATCCTGTCCCGGGTCACACCGGGCGTATCCTCCACGATGGCGATCCTGTGCCCCGTGATCTTATTGAAAAAAGTGGATTTTCCCACATTCGGCCGGCCTACGATGGCCACAAGAGGCTTTGCGTTGGTCATTTCTATCCTCCGATTTCATGTTGTCCCAAAAGCGCTTCATAAAGGGCATTGCCGGTGTTTTCCACCACGGTCAGCTTTTCCTGCAGCCTTTCCCGCAATTCAGAAAGCGGCATATCATCCAAAAACAGGTCCTTTTCACTGCGCAGGGTGTCGCCGCAGAGCAGCACCTCGTCATACTCTCCAATCACCGGCTCCACAGCATCCATCAGATCCCCTCCGGTGAGCAGGCCGGTCACAGTCACAGTGGGACCGAAAAAGCGGTTGACCACCGGCAGCACGGTAACAGAAACCCCCTCCGGAGCATATTTCTCCATCCATTCCCGCATAGAGGGGGCCACCGAAGTGCCGCAGGGAATGAGCACGCGGCGCGGTCGGGCGGTTTTTCCCTCCTCCCTGAAATCCTGCATCGCTTCAAGCAGGGCGTTTTCAAATTTTCTCAGCAGCCCCACGCCGTTTTCGATCTGCGGGTAACCCTCATAATCCGGGTCCTCAGGCAGCTTTCTTCCGGAAAGCAGCACCATTTCATCCGCAGGATAAACAAAGCGGGTGCCCAAACGCTGCATGCATTCCTTCTGCCAGCGATCCGCCTGCAGCATCACTCTTTCAGCGCTTTCCCGGTCAAATGGCTGAAGCAAGGGAAGGCCTTCCCGGCATTTGGTAAGTCCTACCGGCACCAGTGCCGCGCTGCGGGCTGCAGGCCAGAGGGAGGAAAGATCCCTCAATGTCCTTTCCAGCGTTTCGCCGTCATTGAGGCCGGGACACAGCACGATCTGGCAGTGAAACTGCAGACCCCGTTCCTTCAATCGTTCAAGGCGCGGCATCAACTGCGCAGCGGCAGGGTTGCGCATCATGCTCACGCGCTTTTCCGGGTCGGTCGCATGCACTGAAATATACAGCGGCGAAGCCTTTCTTTTCAGAATGCGCTCAAACTCCGCTTCATCCACATTGGTAAGGGTGATATAGTTGCCCATCATCAGGCTCATACGCCAGTCATCATCCTTCACATACAGGGTGGGGCGCATTCCCCCGGGCATCTGATCAATAAAGCAGAAAACACACTTGTTTTTACAGTGACGGGGCGTGATGCCAAGAGACGGTACGGTCATTCCCAGCGGAGCCTCACGGGGCTTGAGCAGCTGTACCGTTTTTTCTTCCCCGTCCCTTCGTATCAAAAGATCCACCCGCACCCGGCCGGTAAGCTTCTGATAGTCGATATCGTCGATCAACTCCTCGCCGTTCACCCGGATCAGCTCGTCCCCGGCACGAATGCCGTTCCGGGCCGCAATGCTTTTTTCCTTCACGGCAGTGATCGTGTGCGTCATATTTTGTCCTCCGGAAACCTGCCTAAAATCATCCCAACTTTGCACCGGCGGGGATCTGGTCGCTTACCATCAGCAGATTCAGCTTTTCTTCGCCCTTCTCCGTGTGAACAGCGGAAATGAGCATGCCCGCGCTTTCCAGCCCCATCATTTTGCGGGGAGGAAGGTTCACTATCGCAACCAGGGTCTTGCCGATCAGCTGCTCCGGCTCGTAGAACTTCGCAATGCCGGAAAGGATCTGCCTGTCGGTTCCGGTGCCGTCATCCAGGGTGAAGCGCAGCAGCTTGTCGCTCTTTTTCACATGCTCGCAGTTTTTCACCTTCACGGCTCTCAGGTCGCTTTTGCAGAAGGTGTCAAAATCCACCTTTTCCTCGCTGAGCGGCTCGGTCTCTATTGCGGGCAGGGCCTCCTTTTCCTTTTCCGCAAGGAAAAGATCGATCTCCTCCAGCTTCTTTGCGGGGTCCAGACGGGCAAACAGGATCTCGCCCGCGCCCACCCGGTCGCCTGCTTTGAGCGCACCGAAGGAAGCAAGGCTCTCCAGCCCGCCATCTTCGCAGCCGAGCTGGCTGAGGATCCGCACAGAGGTATCGGGCAGATAGGGCTTCAGGCTGATCGCGGCAAAGCGGATCGCCTCCAGCAGGTTATACAGCACCGTGCCCAGGCGTTCCCTGGTTTCCTCCTTTTTGGCCAGCACCCAGGGCGCGGTTTCGTCAATATACTTGTTTGCCCGGCGAAGCAGAGCAAAGATCTCGTCAATGGCATCCGCCACATGCAGGCTTTCCATTTTTTCAGCCACCCGTGCGGGCAGGGTAAGCGCCAGCTGCCTGAGCTCCTCATCCAGCACTTCGGGAGCGGTGGGGGCCTGGATCACGCCTTCAAAATACTTGTTGGTCATCGCGACCGTACGGTTCACCAGGTTGCCGAGAATGTTGGCCAGATCGCTGTTCACCCGCTCAATGAGCAGGTCGTAGGTAAGCACGCCATCGGTGCCGAAGGGCATTTCATGCAGCACAAAATAGCGCACCGCGTCCACCCCGAAAAGCTCCACCAGGTCATCCGCGTAGATCACGTTGCCCTTGCTCTTACTCATCTTTTCGCCCTTCACAAGCAGCCAGGGATGGCCAAACACCTGCTTGGGCAGGGGCTCTCCCAGGCTCATCAGGAAAATGGGCCAGTAAATGGTGTGGAAACGCAGAATATCCTTGCCGATCAGGTGAATATCGGCAGGCCAGTATTTTTGATACTGTTCATCATGTTCCCCATCCGGGTCGTAACCGCAGAAGGTGATATAGTTGCTGAGCGCGTCCAGCCACACATAGCTGACATGGCCGGGGGCAAAATCCAGCGGAACGCCCCAGGTGAAGGTGGAACGGCTCACGCACAGGTCCTGCAGGCCGGGACGCAGGAAGTTGTTGAGCATTTCATTTTTCCGGCTTTCGGGCTGAATAAATTCGGGATGCTTCTCGATGTAGTCGATCAAAGCCGGGGCATACTTGCTCATTTTGAAAAAGTAGGCTTCCTCCTCCGCTTCCACGCACTCACGGCCGCAATCGGGGCACTTGCCGTCCTTTAGCTGACTTTCCGTCCAGAAGGATTCGCAGGGTGTGCAGTATTTTCCAACATATTTGCCCTTATAGATATCGCCCTTCTCATACATCTTCCGGTAAATGGCCTGCACCTTTTTCATATGCTCGGGATCGGTGGTGCGCACAAATTTATCATAAGTAGTATTCATCAGATCCCAGATGCGTTTGATCTCCCCGGCAGTCCTGTCCACATATTCCTGCGGGGTGATGCCGGCTGCTTCGGCCTTCTGCTGGATCTTGAGGCCGTGCTCGTCCGTGCCGGTCTGGAAATAGACCTCATAGCCCTGCTGCCTGCGATAGCGGGCGATGGCATCGGCCAGAACGATCTCATAGGTGTTGCCGATATGCGGTTTTCCGCTGGTGTAGGCAATGGCGGTGGTGATATAATACGGTTTCTTCTCGCTCATGATCTCTTCTCCCTTCAAAATGAAACCGCCCCCGAGTTTCCTCAAGGGCGATGTTGTTTCGCGGTACCACCTTGGTTCACAGAAGGCAAGCCCAAAAATCATCGGCCCTCCTTCTGCCTTCCTGTGCTGTAACGGGCACACCCGGGACCGGCTCACTGTTCACCGGCCCGGCTCCGGGGCCATGTTCCGCCGCATCGTACCTGCCCCCTCGCACCCAACGGGGCTCTCTGAAGGTGTTTTGCGGCGTACTCTTCCCATCTTCGCCGGAAATGTACCTGTTTATTATGCGGCATCGAAAGCGGTTCGTCAAGCAGAAAATAAGCGGGATCCGCCGTCAAAACATCAAAAAAGGAATTTCTTGTATCACAAACGCAGATGTGGTATATTATATTTACGGATGTTCAGGGCAGGATGCTCCTGACGAAAGAAGGGTACGGATCATGAATCATGAAAAAAGCTGCGGCGCGGTGATATACAGAAAAGAAAAGAATGAGTTCCGCTACCTTCTGGTGCAGAGCATGAGCGGGGTGTACGGTTTTCCCAAAGGGCACATGGAAGGAACGGAAACGGAAAGAGAGACCGCCCTGCGCGAGATTTTCGAGGAAACAGCACTGCACATCACCTTCACAGAGGGGTTCCGCTCCACGGAAAGCTATCTGCTCCCGGACAAAAATGACACTTCCAAGGAGGTCGTCTACTTTCTCGCAGCCTTCCCGGAACAGCAAATGCGTTTGAGGGAGGGAGAGATCCTTTCCGCCGCGTTTTTCTCTCTTGCCGAAGCTCTTTCCCTTTTATCCCATCCGGGAAGAAAACGTGTTCTTACAGAAGCGGACGCTTTTCTGAAAGCACCCGTATGAACCCTTTTCCCTTTTTTCCGTTTTTCTGCTTCGGCGGATCAGTCTGATCAAAAAAACAGTTGACAAATGCCTTTTCACCCATTATAATATTCCTTGCGCTTGGGATTATAGCTCAGTTGGTTAGAGCGCCACGTTGACATCGTGGTGGTCATTGGTTCGAGCCCAACTAATCCCACCATGATCCGGAAGCCTTGAAATGAAGGTTTCCGGTTTTTTGTTGCACAGAAAACACATCATGGAGCTGCCGTTCAGCACCTGCACATTTTGTCCTTCAAAGATGAAGCTGCGATCTTCTGATGTTTCTTATGTTTTCTGATACTATTAACAGAATTCTTTCTGAACGAATGCTTGATTTTTCTTCATCAAAGTGTTATGATGCAGGCATGGAATGAGTCTTGAGTTCTTTCTGAACGTTGAAGCCGGTGCCGTTCCAAGCGCGGTGCGTCTGGAAAAGCTCTTCGGGGGTTGCGTGGTAACCACAACTTGGAGTAGGCGAAAGCCGAACGAAAACACGCTATATACGGGAGCCGAAAGGTTCCTGTATTTTTTGTTGGGAGGTTATTGTGGAGGATTTACTGATAAAGTGCCTGAACTCATATCAAGTTTTGATGGATTATAGATATCAGAAATTTGTGGAGGTAAACACATGAAGAAAAGGGTTATCACGATCATTGTTATGTTTTTAGTAATGGTATGACCTTTAGGCGGCTTATGGAAGATCATCCTTAAGCCTATTATTGGCGGTGGAGAAGAACAGTCTTTCATTTATCCGCTGTATGTCGGAATGATCATTCTTGCGGGGCTTATCGTTGGATGTTCCGAGCTTATCATAAAGGAAATCCGCTCCGAAAAAAGATAAGTAATCAGTATATGTATTGATGCAGTATACCGTCGTCACGGTATCGCTGAAACGGCATTAAATCAATTGCTTCTTACACAAACCAATGATGTGGATGTGGTCGAAGTAAGTATTGACGAAACAAATGTGCCGTCGCTTTTGCTTTTTCAAAAACTCGGATTCTCACAAATCTGCAAGGAAGATGAATTGAAAATAGATCCATCCGACCCTGAAAATGATCACAATTGGAGAAAACAGTATGAAAGAAATGAAACAGGACAGCTCAACTGTCGCTTGGAACGCCATGGGGGATGAATGGTTTAAACTGGCTCAGACAGGTGAATCCAGGCTTTGCTTTATCATGCCGACTATGCTGAAGCTGATGGGTGATGTAAACGGTTTGCGAATCCTGGATCTTGGATGCGGAGAAGGCGGTTATTCCAGAGAACTGACAAAAAGAGGAGCACAGCTTGTATCCGTTGATTGTTCCCGAAAAGCGATCGAGTATGCGATACGGCTGGCGAATGAAGAAGATCTCTCCATTGAGCACTATGTGAGAAACAGCAATGACCTGTTTGATATTGACGCTGATCAATTTGATATCGTCCTTTGTTCCATGATGCTCATGGATTGCGAGGATCTTGACGGAACGCTTCGGGAAGTAAACCGCGTATTGAAGCCGGGCGGGAGATTGTTTGCAAGCGTTCTGCATCCGTGTTTTGACGGGAACCACGACACGGGGATCGGTCGGCAGGGAACAGGAATTGACAGGCAGGTCGTGGTGATGAACTATTTTGAACCGAAAACATGGGAGGCGCCGCTTTGGAAAGGGACGATTCCGGTGATATGGCGGCACCGTACACTGGAAGAATACGTAAAAGCATTTATCAGAAACGGGCTTACGATCACAGATATGAATGAACCGCGGGCAACGGATGAACAGGCACAGATCTCGATCCCGATGGCATGGCTTCAGAAGATACCCCTGTACCTATACTGGGAATTGAGGAAAGAATAACAAAAAGGAATTCGAATATGGAAAAATACGCACTTCAGAACAAACAGGCATGGGAGTATGATTCCTATGATTTCTGGTGCCGTACTGCAGGAACCCCGGAGCAGCGTGCCATGGAGGATGTAAAAAACCCGAAAGCTATGCTGAGAAAATACGCCGCATATTTCGACGGATATGAGGGACTCCGGATCGCGAATATCTGTGGTTCCTGCGGAAAAAAAGCCATCCCGCTTGCCCTGTTGGGAGCGGAGGTAACTGTGTTTGACATTTCGGAGGAAAACAAACGGTATGCCATGGAAGTCGCAAAAGCTGCAAATGTATCTGTCTGTTATGAAGCGATCGACGTGCTGGAAGTGGATCTGACACGGTACGGTCAATACTTCGATGTTGTTTTTATGGAAGGGGGTATCCTCCACTATTTTCACGATATCGATCAATTCATGCGCATCATGTATGCCCTTCTGAAACCAAATGGAAAAATGATATGCAGTGATTTTCATCCATTCACAAAAATCATGGATTCTCTGAAGCTGGATCAACCGACCATGAGCTATTTTTCAAATGAGATATTTGAAGGTGAAATGGCACATGCCCGCTTCTATCCGGAAAAGATCAGAAAAGAAATGCCAAAGTGCAGTTACAGAAAATATACGATCAGCGAGATCATCAACGCCATCATTCGCAACGGTTTTTCCCTGAAACAGTTTGACGAGCATCCATCATGGGAAAATGACCGTCTGCCGGGAGAGTTCACCGCGATCGCATTCAAAAATGAAAGTCACGAAGGGTAAACAGAACGACCCTGCTGAAAACGAACCGGAATATCTGAAAGGCAGCGCCGTATATCATACTAAACGAGTTATAAAAACTGAACAGATGCGCCGCATATTTTTCGCTCTGGCTAAGCTGAGTGGAGGGAGGCGTACGTGAAACGTACGTTGACCGGAGTGAAGCAACGCCAGTGGGGAAAAGACGCAAGCAGATGTTGGGTTTTTAAAATGAGTTTAGTATCCGTCCAATTGTGTAAACATCCGTTTTTTTATCTGTTTTTGCTTTATATTCGATTGGAAATAGTATATACTGATCATGTATCCGTTTCTGTATTTATCTGGCTCCAACGTGCGCCATGCCCGTTTGAAGGAGGATCGAACATGAAAAAATTCATCACGATCTGGCTGATCGCAGCAATCCTGTTTTCAGGCAGTATCTCCCTGGCTTCCGAAGGCGAAAATGAGCAGTTGATCCCTCCGATCGTAAAAGAGGAACCGCAGCAGGAAGAACCGCCCGCTAATACGATTCCCCCCATAGTAAAAAACGAACAGGAGGAGCAGGAAGATCCGCCCGCTTCAACTGAAAAACCATTGGAAGAGCCCACAGCAACACCGACACCGACACCGACACCGGTGCAGACAGAAGCGCCGACTGCGACACCGACACCGGCGCAAACAGAGGCGCCGACTGCGACACCGGAAGCTGCGCAAGCAGAAGTGCCAACCGCGACACCGGCGCAAACAGAAGCGCCGACCGCGACACCGGAAGCTGCGCAAACCGAAGCGCCGACCGCGACACCGACACCGGCGCAAACAGAAGCGCCGACCGCGACACCGGCACCGGTGCAAACAGAAGC
>JAZLIA010000039.1:0-9403 GCA_045617125.1 Clostridia bacterium
GCAGGGCAATCGCTTACGAAACAGAAAAAGCGAAGCGGACCTCATCCGGCGCTCCGCGCCACCTTCCCCAACGGGGGAAGGCTTATCTTGCGCTCCAATAGCGTGATGCCGATGGTATGTCTGTTACCAATAACACACTTGTTACCAACGAACAGGATGAATCAACACCTGGCGCGAAGCGTACCAAATTTGCCTTCCCCGCTGGGGAAGGCACCGAAGGTGTGCGCCGCCACTGGGGGGTGGAGCGAACCGGAGGTGTTACAAGCAAGGGAGTATGACGAGTCGCAACGCGACGAAGTCAGACGACCATTGCGCAGTTGACCGAGCGAAACGAGAAGCATAGCGTGCCAGGTAGCGCGCGAGAAACGCGCGGTGCGTGCGCGCTTCCGATTGCGCCGGATGAGGTTCTCGTTGTCGCTTTAACTTTGTAAGCGATTGCCCTGTTCATTGGAAATTTGCCCTGTTCATTGGAAATTGGATTTGCTTTTTCAGGAAAACAGTGATAGGATAATAAGAACCTTGTTTCAGGTCATACACCGTTGAAGCATCCGTGATAGATTGGAATGGCAATAAAAAAGAAGGAAACACAGCGTTTTCACTCCCTTGCGGTTGCCATGGATAGATATGAAAGAATATTATTTTGCTGATTACAAGCTGAATATGGATGACCGCCTGGCCGAGGAAAGTGCGTGGTATTTATCTCCCTTTTCCGGCCCGACGCCCTACACACACCCGTTTTCGGTGAGGGAAGGAAACGCGGCGGAACGGGAGGAGTATTTTTTCCGGGCGGAAAAGGCGGATGTTCTTTTCAAATGTGACAAATTTAACGTGCTTCGCTTTCCGGAGGGACCGGCGTTTTACCATGAAGCCAGCGGCGCGATCGCCCGGGCATTGCTTGTCTGCTCCTGCGATTACGGTGATATGACCGCTTATGTTTTACGGGATCAATATGTAAACAGCGAATCCGGGGAGTCTCGAACGCGGAAATTTCCTTTCAGATCCACGCTGAGCCATGCCATCGAAGCCGGAACGGCTCTTCGGTCGGGAATGGCGATGCACGCCTCCCTGGTGGAACAGGAAGGGAGAGGCATTCTGTTTTTAGGCCCCTCCGGAATGGGAAAATCCACTCAGGCAAGGCTGTGGGAGCGTTGCCTGGGCGCGGATATGCTGAGCGGAGACCGTCCGTGCATCAGAAAAACGGAGGTCGGCTGGTACGCTTACGGCATGCCGTGGGATGGGAAGGACCGTATTTTGCGTCAATGCAGCGTGCCGCTCCGAGCCGCGGTGGTGCTGGAGCAGGCGGAGAAAAATGAGATCCGCCGCATGACCCCGGCGCAGGCCATGGCTGTGCTGTTCAGGCAGGTCTCCATTCCCGTGTGGGACCGGCACGCCGCGGACGCGGTGCTGGAAAGCATGGCGGAAGCCGCCCGGCACATTCCCTTCTGGCATTTGAAAAACAAAGCGGATGAAAGCTGCGCCCGGATGACCTATCACGCGATCTTTGGGTGAATGAACGATGAAAACGATTACGCAGGAACAATTTCTAAGAAAGCTGGATCATCACTGCCGACGGAATTTTATTCCCCTGAGCGGCATCTTTGAGCTGACGCCCCTTTGCAATCTGGATTGCAAAATGTGCTATATCCATCTGCAGGATCAGGGCGTGCGGGAGAGGATGCTGAATGGAGAAAAGTGGATCGGCCTGATGCGGCAGGCAATCAGCCGGGGCATGCTGAACGCCACGCTGACAGGCGGCGAGGCCATGACTCATCCGGATTTCTGGAACATATTCCATGATCTCAAAAGCAGGGGCGTATGGGTGACCGTAAAAACCAACGGCCTGATGCTGAATGATGAAGCCATACGGCGCTTTGCGGAAGAGAAGGCTGCGGGCATCCATATCTCGCTGTATGGCTGCGACCGCGAATCCTACCTCGCGGTAACGGGGCATGACGCGTTTGAGCAGGTGGACCGCAACATCCGCTCAGCCGCCGCGGCGGGGCTGCCGCTGAAGCTGATGGTCGTTCCCAGCGGCTACATGAGCCCCTGGACCGACCGGGTGATCGAATGGGCGAAGGGATACGGCGTGCCGGTCAAAGTGAATGGGCTGCTGATTGAACCCCGGAAGGATACAGATCGGAAAAAGGCGGATTTTGATCTGCCGCTGGATGAACTGTTCCGGCTGCAGGAAAAGGGGACGGAGGCATCTGAAAAGGACGCATCCCCGCTGCGGGAGCCGGAGGAGGAGACGGACACTTCGTCCACGCGGGACGGCGGCCTGAAATGTGCTGCCGGGCGTTCTTATTTTGCTGTGCGGTGGACAGGCGATCTGGCGCCGTGCCTGAATTATCCGGAGGAGATGTTCCGCGAAAACGCCCTTGTTTCCGGCTTTGACGCCGCGTGGGAAAAGGCGGTGCGGGAGGTGCGAGGCTTTAAAGCGCCGGAGCAGTGCGGGAAATGCGAATACCGTGAAGAATGCAACTACTGCCCCATGAAGCACTATCCCGCCTCTCTGCAAAACAGGTGCGACCCGGGCGCGTGCGAATATATGAAGCGCGTGATCGAGAGCGCAAAAGCAAAGCGCGGGGAATGAAACGCCGGGAGCTGCCCGGCTGAAAAAATGAAAGGAACGGAGACGAATTTGATGAAGCTGAAGGACGGTTTTGTTTTACGGAAAATTCCGGGCATGAACGTGCTGATGCCTGCCGGGAATAACGCGACGGCGGGTAAACGGGCGCTTGTGCTGAATGATACCGCCGCATTCATTTATGAGCTGCTTCAGCAGGGCCTTTCCCGGCAGCAGATCATTGAACGGATGACCGGGGAATATGACGTGACCCCCGAAAAAGCGGCATCCGGTTTTGATAAAACAGCGGTGTTGCTCATCGAAGGCGGCGCGGCGGAATAAGCGGAACGCGTTTTTCCGCAGCCTTTGACATATCTGCCGATGAGGGCCTTCCCTCCGGCGGCGATCACACAGAAAGGAGAAAAGAACATGGAAAAGAAACCCTATGAGGAGCCCGAGGTGACGATGGTGGAGCTGGATTTCAGCGAAGTGATGACTGCCAGCCCTTCTTGTATTTTTGGTTACCCTGATGATGATCCAGCACTATTTTCCAGTATATGCTATGAATGATGATCCATATGCACTGAAAAAGAGACTGCGCCATTTCAGCGCGGCCTCTTTTATTTCGAAACGCGTTTTCCGGCAAAGCAGCCGAATTTTTAGCATTTTCTATTTCTTGCCTCTGCCCGTCAGCTTGTGCAGCGCCTTCCGTCCGTAGACCCGGAAGGTTCGGAAAGGAAGGGTGACCCTTTGCCGTGCGGCATAGCGCCGTATTTCCGGCGCGGTGCAGGGGTGATATTCGCCGTTCAGGTAAATGCCTTCGGCACGGCCCAGGATCTGCGTTCGCGGGATATGCTCGCTCTTCAGGCAGTTATCCCCCCGTATGAAATAGCGGTCCTTCTTCTTTTTTATTACCCGGTGCAGCACCAGAGCGCCGTTTTTTCGCCGGAAGAGGGCGATATCATCCCTTTTCGGGTCCTCGTTGAGGGCATAGGGCACGATCTTCACGGTGTCCCGGCCCGCTGTAAGCAGGGGCTGCATGCTGACGCCCCGGATGGGCGCCACGACAAAGCCGATGCGCTCCAGCGCGGAGGAAATATCCGTCCATTTTTCGGTTTTCAGGGAAGGGCCTTTGCATTCGGGCTTTTCATGCTCTGCGGTAGTCATACATGCCTTTCTTTTACAGGAGAATCGGGTGTCTTTGGCGGGGTGATCTGATAAAGGGGATCGGGCTGTTCGCTCCGGGATCTGACCTGGTGGAGGTTGGACCGGCGTTGGAAACGGAAGATCAATAGTACATATCAAAGCCGGTCACGAGCCGCTCAGCATAGAGGCTGCCTGCCTTTTCCAGGGCGGGAAGCATGTAATCCCGGTTGAAGCGGGTCACAGGGAGCCGGTCATAAGCCCGCATACTCATATGACGCAGGGCTTTCTCCATCTGCTCCAGGCATTCCAGCGTGCCGTTGCCGGTTCCGCCGGCACAGGCGGCGAGCAGGCCGCGTTTCTCTTTCAGAAAATGATTGTGCACGGCTTCGCAGCGGCGCAGACGGTCAACAAAGGCTTTCATTGCCTCGGTCATATCGCTCCAGTATACGGCGCTTACAAGGATAAAGCCGTCTGAATGGATGAGACTTTCGTAGATCCTTTCAAAATCATCCTTCAATGCGCATTTTCCTTCTTCCCGGCAGGAGCCCCAGCCGTTCCCGCAGGCTGCGCAGTGCTTCATGGATACTTTGTTCAGGCAGAATTCTTCTATTTCCGCGTTTTTTTCCGCAAGGCCCCGAAGCAGGCTTTCCTTGGCGGCGGCGGTGAGGCCGTCCGGGTTGGGACTGGACCAGATCACAGTTACTTTCATTGGCTTATCCTCCTTTTTTGCCAGTATAACGCCAAAAGCGCATTCGTTCAAGAGAGAATGATTTTTCAGCGTCTGTCTGCCGTTTTTTTGTTTCTGTTTATACGGTTTTTTGTTCCTGTTTTCCTATACAGGGAAAGCCGCGGGTGCTATAATGGCGCATATCCCAGGGATGCCGAATGCGGAGGAAAGGGAAAAAATGAAGCGTACAACGGATCAGGACATGACCACCGGGAGCATTTGGAAGCACATTCTGAGTTTTGCGCTTCCGCTTACTCTGGGACTTTTGTTCCAGCAGCTCTATAACACAGTGGACAGTATTGTGGTGGGGAACTTCGTTGGCAAGGAAGCTCTGGCCGCGGTGGGCTGCAACGGCAACATCATCAACGTGCTGGTGGGCACCTTTGCGGGGCTGGCTACCGGAATGGGCGTGGTGGTGTCCCAGAATTACGGGGCGCATGAATACAAGCGTCTTTCCCGCGCGGTGCAGACGGCGGTGGTGCTCACGCTGGTCCTGTGCGTGCTGGGAACGGCTGCGGGCATTTTGCTGGTGGGCCCGCTGCTGAGCTTTAACCAGACGCCGGCGGATGTGCTTGGGGACGCTACGGATTACCTTACGATCTATTTTTACGGCCTTACCGGGTTGATGATCTACAATATGGGCACCGGTATCATGCGAGCGGTGGGAGATTCCCGCCGTCCGCTGATTTTCCTGATCATTTCCGCTGTGGTCAATACTGCCCTGGACCTGCTTTTTGTGGTGCGCTTCAATATGGGTGTCAAGGGTGTGGCGTGGGCGACTGTGATCGCGGAAGCCCTGTCCGCGGTGCTTGTGACGGTCACGCTCATTTTCACCGATGCACCCTACGCGATCCGGCCCCGGGAGATGCATGTGGACAGGGGATTGCTCCGGCAGATCTTCGCGATCGGCCTGCCTTCCGCGATCCAGTCGGCTGTGACTTCCTTCAGTAATGTGTTTGTGCAAAGCTATATCAACCGCTTTGGTTCCGACTGCATGGCGGGATGGGCGGGCTATACCAAGTTGGAGCCCTTTGTGACGGTGCCCATCCAGTCGGTTTCCATGGCCAGCACCACCTTTGTGGGACAAAACTGGGGAGCCGGGAATCGGGATCGGGCCCGCAAGGGCGTGAATGTGTCCATGCTTGCGAGCGTTGCCGCGGCAATATCGCTGTCGGTGGTCGTGATGATCCTGGCCCGGCCGCTGCTTCAGTTGTTTTCTCAGGATGAAGGCATGCTGGAATACGGCACCTTCTTTGTGCGCATGATCCTGCCCTTCTATTTCCTCATCTGCTCCAACCAGATCTACAGCGGGGCGCTCAGAGGCATTGGCAATGCCACCACGCCAACGGTGATCATGCTGGGCAGCTTTGTTCTGTTCCGTCAGCTCTATCTTTATGTGACTTCTGTGCTCAGCGGCAGCCGCGTTTTCGTGGCCCTGGCTTATCCCATCGGATGGATCCTGTGCTCCGCTCTGCTGTTCATCTGCTATCGGCGCAGTCAGCTTTTCAGGCAGAAGGAACCGAATGCAAAGAATGCGGCAAAGGCCTGAAAGGAAGGAAAGTATGAAAAAGAATATTCTGCTTCTTGGCGATTCCATCCGCATGCAATATCAGAAACAGGTCGGAGCGCTGCTGGAAGAAGAAGCGGCAGTGTACGGCCCGGAAGAAAACTGCCGGTGGAGCGGATATCTTCTCAATTCTCTGCGCTTCTGGCTGCCCGCCATGCCAAGGCCGGACCTGGTCCAGTTCAACTGCGGCCTGTGGGATATGGGGGATGATTATCAGGAGGGGAGACACTTTTACCCTCCCGAACTGTATGAGGAAACCTGTGTGCGCATCTGCCGGGTTCTGAGGAAAATGACCGGTCAGCCGGAGCTTCCCCTGGTGATCGCCACCACCACGCCCACCCTTCACGGAGATCATGGGGATATCCTTGTTTATAATGACATTCTCCGCTCGGTCGCCAGACAGGAGCATGCCTGTGTGAACGATCTGTATGCCCTGGTGAGCCCGCGCAAAGCAGAATTACTTGGCCCCGACCATCTCCACATGAATGAAGAGGGGGTGCGGTTGCTCGCGGAGCAGACCGCACGGTGCCTGAAAGAAAGAATGGAAAAAATATAAAGGAGGCGCGGACGCTATATTATATGCGACTTCTGGCAGAGCATATGCTCCGACAGAGGATCGCATTTTTTGACGGAAGGAGGGCGCTTACTGATGAACTGGCTTTCCATGTGCGTATCAATCATTGTGTTTTACCTCAAATGATAAAATAGGAAAACGGCTCCGTATCTGCACGAAAGGGTGTGCAAATCTGGAGCCGCTTTTCTTTCATTCAGCCGAATTTGTGCATATGGTAGAACATCAGACTTATCGTACACAGACGTTGACTTTTGGAGCTGAAAGAGGGATGTATATGCTCCCCGAAAGCATGACCAAGTTTTTTCCCTTTTCCGAGCAGATATACGGAAAATCTCCGGCTCTCACCGCACGAATGATTCCAAATGATCCATAGTACAATACCTCGTTCATTCTCAACTACACAGTTCAACCGCCATCGGTATCATATAAGACCATGGCAAAGCGTATTTCATAGCTTCATTTTGATCGATCATTGCTATCGCAGTATCAATTCTCACCTTGTTATATTCCCGAACACATTCTGTCTTTTCTTTATTCAGCAACGCAATATAACCGGTATCTCTGTTATAAGGCTCCCACTTGATCTCATTCGTAGAAGGATTTCCTGTCTTTAAGAAGTTTACGAACATATCCTGATATTTTCTTGAGAAATCTACCTGCTCATTCGTTCCTAATGCCTTGCCTCCGTTGAAATTGCCGAAGAAATAGTTGCAATCAATTCCGTGTCCGGCCTTAGCTTCTTCATAAGGGGGATTGTATGGTTCATCAAAGGCATAACAATATGTTGTTCCACCATTATCAGCCTGCTTCTGAGCCATATAGTAGTTTACAGTTTGGAGATAATGATCGTTCATCAGGATGTTCAGGCGATCTTCTTCAGTCTCATATCCTTCTGCGGTGAGTTCATTCATATACGTATTCAAGCTGTCCATGAATTCGTCAGTTACGGTCAGATCGGTGTTTGCCATTGTCTGATCCGTTAAATACCAATATACAGCCTTTGCACAAGCTTCATGCGATATGCCGTATGCCTGATACAGCGGTTCAAAAACCGGTCTGAAATAATCATATTCGCTGGTTGTGGCACCCTGTAAAACGATATAGTCATCTTTCACAACACGATTGTATGTTTCATAGGGATCAGTTGGTATTACAAGTCCGTCCAGAACATTGAATACACCGTAAACATCATAATTAGCCCAGAACTCTTTCATATCCTCATAGGATAATTCCTGTAGCTGCTTAACGGTCGTTATGTCTTTACCTTTCTCTTTGCAGAAATCAAGCAGAAGCTTTGTCAGGTTAGCGGCATCGTCTAATGAATTATACTGATTGATTCCACCGCTCATTGAGAAGACTTTGTTAAACAGTTTCTCATCTTTCTTTACATAGTTATTGTCCGAATCTGACGCCATCATTAAGATATTAGAGACCATACCGGCACCTGCAGATTCTCCTCCGATGGTAATATTGTTAATATCACCACCGAACGCTGCTATATTATCTTTGACCCAGTGAAGTGCTTGGATAACGTCAAGAATAGCCAAGTTGTTGCTTGTGTTATATTTGTCTTCGTTTTCCTCATAGTCTGTCAACAAATAATTGCCATTATCATCCTTCACACCAAGGTTGATATGGCCAAGCACACCGAGTCGGTACGTAACATTTACAAAAACAACATCAGGGTAGTAATATGCCAGATTCGTTAAATCGTACATTGGATCACATGTGCCTCCGCAGGCATATGCTCCGCCATGAACATATACAAAAACGGGCTTGTTTCCGATAGCATTGTTTCCTGTGTATACAGTTAAGGTTAAACAATCCGATTCGCTTTGCTCATAATAACCGGCTGGCTCAGACTCATCAGGATTTTGCATACATACCTTGCCGTAATACAGTGCTTCATAAACCTTGTCTGATTTCGGAGGCTCAACACTGCGTTCAAATCTTCCCGGTATCTCAGCAAAAGGAATACCTCTCCAGGCTTTAACAGCGTTATCCTGTAAATACTGTCCCACGAATGTTCCGTTGGAACATTTCGCAGATAATTGCGTGTCGTAATCACCGGTTATCTCCTTGTTGGGATGATATTCCGGAACTTCCATTCTTTGCGCCCACTCTTCCTGAGAACGGTAAATTGTCGAGGCATTGGTTTTGCTGTTTCCGCAACCGGTAAGTACTGAAGCGACTAATAATAAGGCTAAAATGACTGCACAAGTTTTCCTCATGTTTATGATCTCCTTCTTTCCTAAATGTCTATACTTTCGTCATCGGGTGCTCTTCAGAAACTTGATTTTCTGATAGTTTTGGCTGGTCTCCATGTCAAAGGGACAGGTTTCTTGACATTTTGCAAAGCTTGGTCAATGGATTGCACCAAGCAGATAGCCTTCAAGGCAATCCTTGGCGGACTGGCCAAGAAACTGCGTATGGGGGCATCGTCGATGGTCAGCACATAGTCAGCCCGGGGCATTGAAAACACGTGACAGATAGTGCTTTTTGAAGAGCAGAGCAAGCCCCTGTCATCGTAACTTGAAGTCCCGAGTTTTCAAGTGCTTAATTGACCATCAGCTTCTCCGATAGTTCATCATAATTCTCTCTGGTAAAGATCACTCCGGGGACGACAGTGAGTTCATCGACCGCTTCTCCCATGCTGAGCTTTATCAGGGTTTCAGCTGTCAGATGTCCGATCAGATACGGATTCTGAGATACCCCGCAGATATACTTAGCCTTGGAATCAGACATAATCCATTCGTGTACTTTGTTACCCGAATCAAAGCCGGCAAAACAAAGCCCGTCGTATTTCCCGTCCGCCGCGGCGAT
>JAZLIA010000040.1:0-10364 GCA_045617125.1 Clostridia bacterium
GCTGCAAGCAACAAGAGAGAGCAACATGATAAACACAAAGAAAAATGTGAGTGTTTTTTTCATGGCTGAGTTTCCTCCGTTTTAATAACATCGGATATATGAGAACCCGTTAATGTTTTGCCACATAAGGGGCATTGAAAATAGATGACATCGTTGCCCTCAGATTCAACGGGCAAAAACCCGCCTGAGAAACCATAAACGGAATTCTCAGACGGTTCGCTTTTATTTATTTGCAGGCCACCCGGCATGCATCATTTTGTACCGCGTGCAGTTTTGTCCTGATACTTTGCCATCGTCATACTGAATATCATCTCCGCAATAAAGAAATTCGAGCAGGAACGGAAAAACGCAATAGTACCTTCCAGGGTGCCGCCATGAAGAACACCGGGGTAAACAATAAACATTGCAATCGCTTCGGCAAATGTAATCGCGCATATAATCCAGCAGAAAGCCATACTGAGCTTTTTTCCCAAATCGCGGCTCAGCATCAGAGCCAGTACGATTGATGCTGTCAGACAATTGAATCCAACCAATACCCCGGCAAATACGCCGTTCAAATTAATTCCCACGGCGCAGACCGCCAGCTGATATGTTAAAAACGCGAAAACCATGAACAGCTTATAAAACTTTGCCGCGTCCTTGCCGAAGCCTTTCAGCCCATAGATTACGGCTAACGCACAGCTGACAATACCACAGCATCCGGCAATTTTGGGAATAAGAAGCGGACTCTTGATGATCGCGTGAAGATTCAGAAGCGTTACGATAACGACACTGATAGCAAAATAGATTTTAACGCCTTTGGATACACCCTTACTGTTTTTCACAACAATATTCCTCCATAGATATAGTATGCGGTCCGCTCTGTATTTTTCTACCTGTACCCTATTTTGTTATGGCAACCTCTAATAATCAGGTTAACCATTGTGTTTTTTCGATTTTTGTGTTTTTTGAACAGCCAATTCCAAAATCGAGAACCGAATATGCTGTTTTCTCGATATTTCGGGGTGAATCAGCCCCGAAAATCGGGATATTTCCCTCAAATGGGCATAATTATCCCGTACACACCTCTTTTCGTTGCAAAATTGTGTACCTGCAAATGTTGCACTTGGGCTTCTTACAACAACCCACTATATTATACACCATAATTGTGAACTTTTCATTATAAAAGCAGAAATAGATCAAGTAATTGTTTCTGCTTGATATATAATTGCTTTTTCTTCTCGGTGGGAGATACAGGGCAATCGCTTACGAAACAGAAAAAGCGAAGCGGACCTCATCCGGCGCAATCGGAAGCGCGCACGCACCGCGCGTTTCTCGCGCGCTACCTGGCACGCTATGCTTCTCGCTTCGCTCGGTCAACTGCGCAATGGTCGTCTGACTTCGTCGCGTTGCGACTCGTCATACTCCCTTGCTTGTAACACCTCCGGTTCGCTTCATCCGCCACTGGCAGCGCTCACCTTCGGTGCCTTCCCCAACGGGGGAAGGCTTATCTTGTGCGCTACACGCCTGCCGTAAATGTCATGTATGCTGCCAATAACAAACTTGTTGATAACAAACAGGATCGTTCCCACAGGTGACGCGAAGCGTACTAAATTAGCCTTCCCCACTGGGGAAGGTGGCGCGGAGCGCCGGATGAGGTCCTCGTAAAACCCCACTGGGGAAGGCACCGAAGGTGAGCGCCGCCAGTAGCGGATGAAGCGAACCGGAGGTGTTACAAGCAAGGGAGTATGACGAGTCGCAACGCGACGAAGTCAGACGACTATTGCGCAGTTGACCGAGCGAAACGAGAAGCATAGCGTGCCAGGTAGCGCGCGAGAAACGCGCGGTGCGTGCGCGCTTCCGATTGCGCCGGATGAGGTCCTCGGTATCACTTCAGTTTCGTAAGCGATTGCCCTGTTGGTATGATTTATCAAATTTTTTGTTCGCAAAAAGAGGGCTGCGCTGCAGCCCCCCGGATCAACAGGATCCGCCCCTCCTTACGGCGTGACCGTTTGGATGGTTCCATCCTCATTGTAAAAGATCTCAGTGAATTTCACATTGCGGCGGTGGTTGATGCCCCCGGAAAGCTCGCAATCGTGATAGAACAGATACCATTTTCCGTGATACCGGGTGATGGAGTGATGCGTGGTCCAGCCGAGGACCGGCTCCAAAAGCCGTCCCCTGTAGGTGTAGGGGCCCATGGGGCTGTCGGAGGTGGCATACACCAGGTAATGGGTGGTGCCGGTGGAATAGCTGAGATAATATTTCCCCTTGTATTTATGCATCCAGGGGCCCTCAAAATAGCGGCGGTCCTCATCCCCGGCGGTGATGGGCTTCCCGTTTTCATCCAGCACCTGCAGGTGAACAGGATCGGCCTTCAGGCTTACCATATCCTCATTCAGTTCTGCAATGATGGGGCCGATGGCGGGCTCATCGCCCGCAGGGCCGGGAGTGTTCTCGTCAAAATGACCAGTTCCCCACTTTTCCAGCTGACCGCCCCAAAGGCCGCCTGCGCACATATATGCCCGGCCATCCTCATCCTGAAACACGCAGGGGTCAATACTGTACATGCCCCGGATGGGTTCATCCAGCGCAGTAAAGGGGCCCTCAGGCCGGTCGCCCACCGCGGCGCCGATGCGGAAAATGCCCTGATGATCGCGGGCAGGAAAATAAAGATAATACTTCCCGTTTTTATAAGCGGCATCGGGGGCCCACATCTGCTTGCTCACCCATTTCACATTTTTCATGTGCAGGGCTTCACCCATATCCCGGCAGGGAGCATCGGGAGAATCCATGCAGAGCACATGATAATCCTCCATCGCGTATTCATCGCCGTTGTCATTATCCTCGCCGGTATGGGGCAGATCATGAGAAGGATAGATATACAGTTTATCCTCAAACACATGAGCGGAGGGGTCCGCCGTGAAAATATGGGACACAAGGGGGGTCTTCTGTTTTGCCATAGATGCCTCCAGCGTTTTTCTTTTATGACATTGTAACCGAAATGCCGGGATAAAACAAGCCCATCCGTTCCCCTAAATACAGGAAAAGCAATAAATGATCCATTCGGAAACGAAACACCGCCAAACGATCCCGTATATGAAATGCAACAATATCAAAATTCCCCCTTTTCGGCAGGGCCAGGGTATGTTATAATCAATTAATAAATATAACAGTACAGGAAACGGAGCTGATGCGGTTGCGCCATATCGGTTTGCTGGGAGGCACTTTTGATCCTATTCATGCCGGTCATCTTTCCCTGGCAGAGGAAGCCCTGGCCTACGGGCTGGATGAAGTGTGGTTCATCCCCCTGCCAAAGGAGGGAACGGGCTGCCAGGCCCCGGCCGCAGACAGGCTGGAAATGGCCCGGCTGGCCCTGGACGGAAAACCCGGCATGAAGGTGATCAAAACAGGAATGCGCCGTCCCGGCACGCTGAAGCAGAGCACAGAGCGCCTCATGGAAAAGAACCCGGATTGCCGCTTCACCATCCTTTTCGGCGCTGACGAACTGAAAAACCCGGATACCTACCTGCAAAGCGGAAAAACGGAGCTGCTGTTCGGGCGCATGTGTTTTCCCCGCCCCGGCACCCAAATGGAGGAATACCTGCTGCCCGCAGTGAAAGCGGGAATACGGTTCTGCATTCCCGAAAACACGTTTGGGCAGGATATCAGCTCCGCAGAGATCCGGGAAAAAATACAGGCCCTGCGTGACCCAAAGGAAACAGACCCGCGCGTGCTCCGCTACATCGCGCTTGGCGGGCTCTACCTGCCGCCCTGGGCGAAGGAGCTTAAAAACCACATCACCGAAAAACGGATGAACCACACCCTGGGGGTGCGCTCCACGGCGGTGGATCTGGCTCTTTTTTGGCACGGGCCGGTCATCAAGGCCGCAGCGGCCGGGCTGCTGCACGACTGTGCAAAATCCCTTCCCCTTCCGCAGGCCCGGGAAATGGTGCTGCGCTGCAGGCCGGACGCCGATGAAGAGGAGCTTTCCGCCAATGCCATGATCCATGGCCCGGCAGGAAGCATTCTGGCCATGGAAAAATACGGGGTGAGCGACCCGGACGTGCTTTCCGCGATACGCTGGCACACGGTGGGGCATCCCGGAATGGGGCTGCTGGAAAAGATCATTTTTATTGCCGACATGATCGAGCCCGGCCGGGAGGATTTTGACGGGCTGAGCAAAATTCGCGCCGCCGCGTATACCGACCTGGACCAGGCCATGCTGATGTGCCTGAAAAGCACAAAAAAATATGTGCTCGCACAGGGCAAGCCCTTCTGCCTGAAAAGTGAAGAAACGATACGATATTTTGAAGCCCTGCTGAAAAAATGATCACGCAGGAAAAGGAGAAAAAGATGGAAAACAACAACGATTCCCTGGCATTGAAAATCGCACAGGTGCTGTATGACAAAAAGGCGCTGAACATTCGCGTGCTGCATGTGGGCGGGCTCACCGTGATCACCGATTACATGGTGATCGCCAGCGGCCGCAATGCGCTGCAGGTAAAGGCTCTGGCTGATGACACCGAGGACGCTCTGGCCGAAATGGGCATCCTTCCCCGGGCCAAAGAAGGCCACGGAGAGGGCCGCTGGGTGGTGCTGGACTTTGGCAGCGTGCTGGTGCACCTGTTCCACCCGGAGGACCGGGAATTTTATCACCTGGAAAAGCTGTGGGCCAACGGTGAAAATGAAGTGGCCCTGCCCTTTGATTCCGCGGAGGATTAAGGCGTGGCCATCATGATCTATTCCCTTAAGCGGGATTTTGCCGTGCAGAGAGCGGAACGGTTTTTTAAGGAAAGGAGAGTTCCTTTTCAGACGGTAGACCTGAAAAAGCATCTGCCCGGCGAAAAGGAGCTGCTCCTGTTTGCCCGCGCCGCGGGAGGTGTGAAACAATTGCTGGATATCAGCAGCACCAAAGTGAAGGAGCACCCGGCCGCCTACGCGGCGGATGACCGCACAGTGCTGGAATATCTGAAACAGGAGCCTTCCCTGATGCGTTTGCCCCTCGTGCGGGACGGAAACCGCGTTTTGATCGCCCCCGTGGAAAACGAACTGAAAGCCTTTTTACCGGAAAACAAATAACACTGTCATCCCGGGACCGGCTCCCGGAGAGAGGAAGAGCGAATGGCCCGGCTTACCGATATTGAGATCGCACAAAGGTGCAAAATGAAGCCCATCAGCGAAATTGCCCGTCTGATGCGCGTGGATGAAAAATATGTGGAACCCTACGGACGTGTCAAAGCAAAGCTTGACCCCGCGCTGATGAACGAACCCGGCCGCAAAAACGGGAAGCTGGTGCTGGTGACCGCCATCACCCCCACCCCGGCAGGCGAGGGAAAGACCACCACCACCATCGGCCTGGCCGACGGCCTGCGCCGCATCGGCAAGGAGGCCGTGGCCGCGCTGAGAGAGCCTTCCCTGGGCCCGGTATTCGGCATTAAGGGCGGCGCTGCCGGAGGCGGTTATGCCGAGGTGGTGCCCATGGAGGATATCAACCTGCACTTCACCGGCGATTTTCACGCGATCGGCGCAGCCAACAATCTGCTTGCCGCCATGCTGGACAACCACATCCAGCAGGGAAACCATTTAAATATCGACCCCAGAAAGATCACCTGGAAGCGCTGCGTGGACATGAACGACCGTCAGCTTCGCTTTGTTATCGACGGCCTTGGCGGGAAGGTGAACGGAACGCCCCGGGAGGACGGCTTTGACATCACTGTAGCCAGCGAGATCATGGCCGTGTTTTGCCTGGCGGAATCGCTTCAGGACCTGAAAGATCGGCTTTCCCGGGTGATCGTGGGCTACACCTACGACGACAAGCCCGTTACCGCAAAGGACCTGAAGGCTGTGGGCGCCATGACCGCGCTGCTGCGCGACGCGATACGCCCCAACCTGGTGCAGACCCTGGAGGGCACACCGGCCCTGGTGCACGGCGGCCCCTTCGCAAACATTGCCCACGGCTGCAACTCGGTGATGGCCACCCGCATGGCGCTGAAGCTGGGCGAGTACACCGTGACCGAGGCCGGCTTCGGCGCGGACCTGGGCGCTGAAAAATTTTTGGATATCAAATGCCGTCAGGCTCACCTGACCCCCGACGCGGTGGTCGTGGTGGCCACGGTGAGAGCCCTGAAAATGCATGGCGGTCTTAAACGCAGCGAGCTGGACCGGGAGGATCCGGACGCCCTGCTCCGGGGCCTGCCCAACCTGCTCCGGCACGTGAGCAACATTAAAAATGTATATCATCTGCCCTGTGTGGTGGCCATCAACCGCTTTCCAACAGATACCGACCGGGAGATCAGCACGATCGCAGACAAGCTGAAGGAGCTTTCCGTCAACACCGTTCTGAGCACCGTGTGGGCCGAGGGCGGAAAGGGCGGCGAAGCGCTAGCCCGGGAAGTGGTGAGGCTGTGTGAAGAGGAAAAGGGCGATTTTTCCTTCTGCTACGATCTGGACCTGCCCATCCTTGAAAAGATCGAAGCCGTGGTGAAGCGCGTTTACGGCGGCGATGGGGTAAGCATCCTGCCCGCGGCGCTCAGGCAGATCGACCGGCTGACCGAGCTGGGCTTTGGAAAGCTTCCGGTGTGCATCGCAAAAACACAATACAGCTTCAGCGACGACGCCTCAAAAACGGGTGCGCCGGAGCATTTCACCGTGACGGTCAAAAACGTGAAGGTGTCAGCCGGAGCCGGGTTCATCGTGGTGCTCACCGGCGACATCATGACCATGCCGGGCCTGCCCCGTGTGCCGGCCGCCGAAATGATCGACGTGAATGAAGAGGGCCAGATCACGGGATTATTCTGAAGCAAAGATCAAAAAAAGGACCTGGGCCGGAAAAATGCCGCAGGAAAAATCCGGCTCAGGTTCTTTTTATATTCATTGTTCCTCTTTGCCTGCCCTGTATACCGAGGAGGTGATCCGCAGCGTTTCAACGGCGGCGTCCAGCGTGCCGCTGAAGGAGCCCCGGCCCAGCAATTCGTTTACGATAAGCTGCTCCATGGGAAGGCCCACATGTTCCTCCTGCGGGATCGTTTCCTCTCTCATGCCGTTTACACTGCTGATGCGGAGCGGAGAAGTACTGTCCCAGAACGCACAGTCGATCAGGCCCCGGGTGCCGATAAGCGTGAAGCGGTCGCAGACACTGCCTTCGCCAACATTAAACAGCCCGGAAGCGACCGCCCCGCCCGGAAAACGGAAGGAAAGGCTGTAATGGGAATGAAGGGCATCACAGGTAAAACGGGTCTCCGAAGGCGTTCCCAGAAGAAACTGCATGATATCCAGCTCATGAATATCCGTTTCGGTGAAAAGATCTCCGCCGCAAACCGCGGGATCGGCCCTCCAGCCGCAAGGAGCCGGGGGCGGCATCTGGTGAAGCATGTTCAGCGCACAAGGTACGCCGATCTCCCCGCTCAGCGCGATCTTACGCATGCGCACAAAACGCGCCATGGCTCGTCGGTAAAAGCAGACGAAGCACTTTTTCCCGGCCTTCCGGAAGGCCTCCTGCATCAAAAGACCCTCCTGCAGCGTGGACGCCACCGGCTTTTCCACAAGCGCGTGCTTTCCGTGCTCCGCCGCAAGAAGAGCATAACGGCAATGCGTATCCGGCGTGGTGGCAATATAGACAATATCAATATCCGGGTCCGCCAGAAGGGCCTCTGCTGAATCATACACCTTTCCATGCCCGTGACGGACGACCCATTCCTGTGCCTTTGAGGCGGTACGGTTCCACACTCCCTTCAAAACAGAATGCTCCGCAAGATAGAGTCCCGGGCCGTTTTTCACCTCGGTCACATTTCCGCAGCCGATCATGCCCCACCGAATATCTTCCTTCATTGCCTTTCTCCCCTCCGGGCACAGCCCAAAATGGCGATCCTTTTCCTCATTACTTTACACCATTTGGGGCAGTTTAGACAGAATGACTTGAAATTATCCAACATTTGTAATATAATTGCAACATAATTTCTGCTATTCGTCCTACGGTGATCCTTTTCAGCCTTGCGGGAATAAAAAAAGCCCGTCCTGCGTTGAATAAACATACAAGAAACCCGAACGGAGGCACTGAACATGGCAAAAAAGACCCTGCTGCGCATAGGAACCCTGCTTTTCATCGGAATGCTGGTCCTTTCCCTGCTGCCGGCCCTGGCAGAGGGGGAAAGCCTGGGCACCCTGCGCGTATGCAACTGCGAGGAATGGGTGTCGCTTCGCAAAAAGCCCAAAACCTCCTCCGAGAGGCTGGAGAAGGTTCCCCTGGGCGCACTGGTAACCGATTGTGTGCGGAAAAACGACGAATTTATCTTCTGCAACTATGAGGGAAAGAGCGGCTACATTCTGGCTGAATATCTGGAAAAACCCAGTGCGGAGGAAATGCAGAGCCATGAGTGGGAAAACGGCTCCATTCTGATCCCGGAGGAACAGGAAGCCCTGATCGTAGTGGAAGAGCTGCCCGTGCAGACAATAACAGAAGAGGCGCTTCCCGTGTCCCAGATGTGCACAAAGGAATATCTGGAGCTGATGAGCAGCGGCGGGGAATGCCTGATTTTGGAATCCCGGGAAGTGGGAGAAGAACGGGTGACCCTCTGCGCGGTGAGGGACCGTTCGCCTCAGGGGGAAACCTTGACCGTTGCAGCCTATGACCCCAACCTGCGCTATCTGTGGGCCCGGCAGATGACCTGCCGGAACGACGGCCAGTTTGAACAGCTTGCGGCATTCACGGGCGGCAGCAAAGAGGAGCCCAGGATGATGCTCTATAACGCCGATTCCGGGCTGCAGGCGGTGGACCTGCTGACGGGCGACGAAAAATGGACCCTGAGCGCAAAGGATGTGCGCCTTGGCAGCGGCATCTGCTGGGCCGTTGAAAAGGACGGCACCATGTATATCGCCGGAGCGGACGGCCCGCATCCCGTTGCGATCAGCGAACGCGGCACCGTGCTTTGGTTTTCCGATCCCGGAAACAATGACATTTACGGCCCCTACAGCATCCAATTGCTGCCTGAGGGCGTGTTCACCCAGTATGAAAGCGGCCCGGACGGCGGAAGCCGGGGCCACTACGCCGTGCTTTACAGCTATTTTGGCGAAGCCCTGAAGGCGGACCTGATCCGCTGAAGGAAAGAAAGGAATAAGCATGGAAGAGCTGAAAACAAGAAAAGAAATGGACGCCCGATATCTGTGGCATCTGGAAGATATGATCCCCTCAGACGAAGCCTATGACCGCCTGGAAAACGAGACCCGGGAACGGTTAAGCGCCTTCAAAGCCCTGGAAGGCCACGTGAAGGATGACCCGGCCAAGGCCGTAAAGGATTACTTTGCCTTCAGCCTGCCTGCGGAAAAATGCTATGTGTTCGCTTCGATGCGCAGGGATGAGGATGGCGCCGAGCCTGCTGCCCAGGCCCGTTTTGCGAGAGCGCAGCAGCTGAGCGCCGACTGTGCCGCCGCCTCCTCCTTCCTGGAGCCGGAGCTGCTGGCCCTGCCGGAGGAAACGCTGAAGGCATTGACGGAAGACCCCCGTATGCAGGATTACGACAGCTATCTGAAAGGCCTGATGCGGTTTAAGCCTCACTCCCTTTCCGCGGAAGAAGAAAAGCTGATGGCCCTTTCCTCCGACCCGCTGAACGTATCCTCCGATGCCTTCGGCATGCTGGACAGTGTGGACCTGCCCATGCCCGAGGTGCTCTGCGAGGACGGAAGCCGGCAGAAGCTTTCTCAGGGGCTTTACTCCATGAACCTCCGTTCCCGCAGCCGCGAGGTGCGCGCGGAAGCACTGCAGGGCATGCTGGGAGCCTTCAAAAGCTTCCGTTCCACCATTTCCACCCTTTATGCCGGAGCGGTGAAGGCCGACCTTTTCCGCACAAGAGCCCGTAAATTTCCAAACTGCCTGGAAGCGGCGCTGTTTCATGAGGAGATTCCCACCGAGGTTTATAACGGCCTGCTCTCCGCAGTGGAGGAAGCCCTGCCCCATCTGAACCGCTACCTTGCCCTGCGTAAAAAGGTGCTGAACGTGGAAAGCCTGCACATGTATGACCTGTACGTGCCCATCGTGGATGAATTTGACCTGAAGCTGAGCTATGAGGAAGCCTTCGACCTGGTGATCAAAGCGCTGGCGCCTCTTGGCAGCGAATACACTGACAAGCTGAAGGAAGCCCGTGGGAGCGGCTGGGTGGATGTGTTTGAAAATAAAAACAAACGCGGCGGCGCATATTCCTGGGGCTGCTACGGCACACACCCTTATGTGCTCCTCAATTTCACCGGCAACCTGGACGGCGCATCCACCCTGGCCCATGAACTGGGGCACGCGATGCACTCCTTCTATTCCGACGGAAACCAGCCCTATGCCAAGGCACAGTACAGCCTGTTTGTGGCCGAAGTTGCCAGCACCTGCAACGAGGTGCTGC
>JAZLIA010000041.1:0-24421 GCA_045617125.1 Clostridia bacterium
TGAAGAAGTCCGCCCCATCTGGTGCGAAGTGGGCGTTCTGCCCCGCACTCACGGCAGCGCGATCTTCACCCGCGGCGAAACGCAGGCCCATACCGTGACCACCCTCGGCATGGTGAGCGAGGCTCAGCAGCTGGACGGCCTGTCCAATGAACAAAGCAAGCCCTATATTCACCAGTACAACATGCCCTCCTACGCCACCGGCGAAGCCGGCCGTCTGCGCAGCCCCAACCGCCGCGAGATCGGTCACGGTGCTCTGGCCGAGCGTGCTTTGGTTCCCGTGATCCCTTCTGAAGAGGAATTCCCCTATGCCCTGCGCCTGGTGAGTGAGATTCTGGGCAGCAACGGCTCTTCCTCCATGGCCAGTGTGTGCGGCAGCACCCTGTCCCTGATGGATGCGGGCGTTCCCATCCATGCCCCCGTTGCCGGTGTGGCCATGGGCCTCATTCAGGACACTGAAAGCGACAAGCTGGCCGTTCTCACCGATATCCAGGGCCTGGAAGACTTCCTGGGCGATATGGATTTCAAGGTGGCCGGCACCATGAACGGCATCACCGCAATCCAGATGGATATCAAGATCAAGGGCATCAACCGCGAGATCCTCTCCCGCGCACTGAGCCAAGCTCTCCGCGGAAGGCTGCACATTCTGGGCCTGATGCTGGAAACCCTGGGACAGCCCAGAAAGAACCTCAGCAAGTATGCTCCCAAGATCGTCTCCTTCACGATCAATCCTGAAAAGATCGGTGAAGTGATCGGGCCCCGCGGCAAGATGATCAACAAGATCGTTGAAGAGACCGGCGTGAAGGTCGACATCGAGGATGACGGCCGCGTGTTCATCTCCACCAACGATCAGGCTGCGGCTGACAAGGCCAAGTCTCTCATTCTGGGCATCGCCAAGGACATCGAAGTGGGCGATGTGTTCACCGGCAAGGTGGTGCGCATCATGAACTTCGGCGCCTTCGTGGAGCTGGCCGGAGGCAAGGACGGCATGATCCACATTTCCAAGCTGGATAACAAGCGTGTGGAAAAGGTGGAAGACGTGGTGAATGTGGGCGACGAACTGGAAGTGAAGGTGTGCGAGATTGACAGTCAGGGCCGTATCAACCTGATCCGCAATGACATCGTATATGATAACCCCTCCTTCACCCGCGCTCCTGCCAGCAACCGTCCTCCCCGCAGAGACGGCCGCGACAGCAAAAAGAGCGAGTGACCGCATAGAATATTTCCGGAAGGGGTCGGTGCGCATGCATTGGCCCCTTCTTGTGTAAGCAAATATGATGAAAACATTTCAGCTATCCAACGGCATTCCCGTTTTGACCGAGCTCATGCCCTCGCTGCGCAGCGTATCTGTGGGAATATGGATCCGCGCAGGCAGCTTCACAGAAAATGAGGATCAGAACGGGCTTTCCCATTTCATGGAGCACATGGCCTTCAAGGGCACAAAAACGCACACTGCCCGGGAAATGGCCGAGCTGGCCGACTGCACCGGCGGTGAGCTCAACGCCTACACCGACAAATTATGCACCTGCTACTATATGAAGGTGGTGGATGAATATCTGCCGGAGGCTCTGCGCCTGCTTGGCGAAATGGTGGTGTCGCCCCGGCTGGATCCTGCCGATTTTGAAAAAGAAAAAGGCGTGATCCTGGAAGAGATCGCCATGGTGGAGGACAGCCCCGAGGAAACCATTTTTGACCTTCTGGAAGAGGCGGCTTTCCGTGATTCCCCTCTCGGGCGCACCGTGCTGGGCCCGGCTGAGCGCATTCAGGCATACCGGCCAGAGGATCTTCTTTTCTACCGGGAAAAGATGTACGTTCCCGGCAACATCGCCGTATCCGTTGCCGGGCATTTTGATGAAAACGAGCTGCGGGATCTGTTGGAACGTGCTCTCAGCTCTCTCACAGGCAGGGGACGCACTGAATATGCCCCGCAAAGGATCAACGAACCGGCCCGGGCACTGTTTCTTGACAAAAACATCAGCCAGACCCACATGGCCCTGTGCTATCCCGGGCTGCCGTTGGGTGATAAGCAGGTATACGACCTGGCTGTACTCAGCAACATCTTAGGCGGGGGCGATTCTTCGCGCCTGTTCCAGAAGATCCGCGAGGATGCCGGGCTGGTTTACCAGATCTACACCGGCCCCACCTCCTACCCTGGCACCGGTGAAATGACGGTGTATGCCGCCTGCAGTCCCAGAAACGCGTCCCGGGTGCTGGACATGATCGACCGGGAGATGGAAAGCATCATGCGCACCGGGCCCGACGAAAAAGAATTTGAGCGTGCCCGTGCACAGCTGAAGGGCAGCTTCGTGATGGGATTGGAAAGCTCCTATAACCGCATGAACGCGCTTGGCAATCACTATACGCTGCTTGGACGCTGTCTTTCCCCGGAAGTGACCCTGGAGGGCATCAACGCCGTGACGATCGAAAGCGTGTCCGCTCTGGCAGGACAGCTCTTCAACCTCCCCCGATCTGCCGCGTTCGTGGGAAAAAGAGCGGAGAAGCTGGCTGCTTCCGTTTCCCTTCAGCCACGCTGACACCAAGGCGCCGCCCGGATCCGTTTACCATACATGAACGGAAGCCGAAACCTGAAAATAACAAAACAGCAAGATTTCTCCCTCACCGGAATAAATGAGCCTCCCGATCCGTTATCTTTTCGGCGGGCGGCTTTTTTTGCCCCGCTTCCCAGCAAACGAACCGGGAAGATCCGCCTGCTTTATACTAAACGAATTTTATTGTGAAAGTTTCGCGTGAAACAACCAGATTAGACAAAATTGACTTTCATTTATCGTAACGATCCGTTTTCGGAGCATGGGAATTAGTATTATGTTCCCGTCACCTGATGCGGGCAAGGTTGAATTTGAAGCATGATTTCGTTATAATAATGATGGGAGGGATTCTTCATGAAAAAAACGATCCTCTTTTTGCTTCCGCTCCTGCTGTTTCTGTCTTTCTGCGCGCTTGGTGAGGAAACCGCTTTTCGCCTTGAAAGCGTTGTGACGGAAGGACCGGAGGGCAGCTTTGTGCTTTGTCCGGTTCTGACTGGCGGGGATGAAACAATCTCCGAACGGGTCAACGCGCAGATCCGCGAGCTTGGCGGCATCGACAGCTCCCTTTCCCTGCTTTCCGGCATAACTCCCGGCTCCGCCGGGCTGAAGGTAAGCTGGGAAAGCAATTATTCCGCAGAACAGTCCTGCCCTCAGGTGCTGTCGCTGATGATCCGCTCGGAAGGAAAAATGCCGAAGGGCCGCCCGGGCATCCGCGTTTTTTCCATGACCTTCGACCTTACGAGCGGAGACAGGCTCACCTTTTCCGACCTGTGCACCGATGAAGCAGCCGCACGGCAGAAAGCCGACCTGCTTTGCGAGGAAGAAATTGAACCGGAAATATCCGATTATATGCGTGCTTCTTTCATCACGCCGGTGCCCTGTGACGATTTTTATCTGGACGGTCGGGGCAATATCGTTTTCTATTATGATCCGGACCAGTTCAGCTTCGTATCCGGTGCTCCCGGCGCCATCGCCCTTTCCCTTCATGATATTGAAGGGATCGACAGCAGCGAAACCGGCTTCTGCACAAAAGCGCTGGTTCCCGGAAAAGCGGATCCCGCGCTGTCCCTCCTGGGAGCCGGCCTGGATGAAACCCTCTCTTCCCTGCGAGCTCCTTTTGACAGCGAATGGTTTCCCGGAGGCGAAGAGTGGCGCGTGGAGGAAGCGCTTTTCAGAGGCACCGGCATCGTTTCCACAGACGGCTGCACGGTGACCGGGCTCACCTTCCGGGTGTTTTTTCCGGAAGGGACCGAATCATCCGCCATTTCTGTTCCGGAAGGCAGTCTGTTCAGGCCCTTCACCCCGGAAGAAAGCGACTACCTTAACACAGAAGAGGGAAAAGCTCTTCAATATGAAAAAAACGGCATCCGCTTCATCTGCTTTTTTGACAGCGAGGATGCACTCACTCTGGTGTTCTGTGAAAAAAGGAACGAATAAATAAGGAGACATACGTTGAAGAACGAAAAAGCAAAAAAAACAGCACCCCGGTTGGAGACCACCTGCCGATACGCAGCCTTTTCCCTGTCGGCAGGGTTGGTTTTTCTGGTGCTGTCTGCGGGCGCCCTGCTTTCCAACGTGGCCGGAGGCCCTCTGTTTGATGTGCTGAGAAGTGGAATGCGGGGCCTTTTCGGCATGATGAGCTTCATTTTCACACTGCTGCTCCTGTGGCTGGGATTGCTTTTTACAGTTCAGGCCTATCATCCCGTCAGCTGGAGAGGCTTTATCTGCATTTTCTCCATTTGCTTACTGCTTTCCAGCGCGATCGATCTTTTTTCCGGCACAGGCACTCAGCCCTTTGTAAGCTATATTACCGAAAGCAGCGTACTGGATCAAAGCGCCCTGGTCAGTTGGATGTCCGTGTGCGGCACCGCCTACAAGCAGGGACTCACAAGGGGCTACGGCACAGGCTTTGCAGGCATGCTTCTGGCCTATCCCCTGCACACCCTGCTCACCGATATACCTGCTGGCATCGTTTGCCTTACCGGAGATATCGTATTGGTGTTCGTGCTGCTGCGCACCAATCCCATGCGCGTGTTTGATCGGCTGAGCGACCTGATGGAATCCCGGCGGCAGAAACGCTACGAACAGGAACAGAAGCAGAATGTCCAGCAGGAGCAGGAGGAGCGCACCCGCTTTACCGCTCAGGCGGTTTCCGCCCGCAGGCAGGCTCCCGTTCCCCCCATATACCGAAGCTTTGTTCCCAGCCCTGCGGAACCGGAGCAGAACATGAGCGACATTTACGATGTGCCCACAATGCAGAATACGGCAGCGGACGCTCCCGTTCCCGATCCGGAGGATACCGGCTTTATCCGGGAAGAGGATCTTTACAGCCCGGAAGAGACCGCATATAAAGATGTTCTCAGGCGCGAGCCCGCCTCCGTTCCCCCTGTTTCCGCTTCCTCCCGCAGGCCTTCCGCGCTTTCTGAAGAAAACCGGGAAACAGTTTCTTCCGTCCGTTCTTCCGCTTCTCCACGTGTTCCCGTTCAGCCCCCCATGCAGGAGCCTGAACGCACAGAAAGCAAAAAGACCGTTCCCGCGCGTAAGAACCCCACAGTGTCCGAAGAACCCGCGATGCAGGATTACTACGATGTTCTTCCGGAACCGGATGCATATGAAGAATCCTTCATCCAGGACGCAGCTCTAAAAGAAGATCTCACGCTTCAAAAGCCTGAAAAGCCGAAAAAAACCGAAACAGCCTTCGCTTCCTTCCGGGGAAACGATGCTTCCGCAAAAACAGAAGCCTCAAAAGAAGCAAGGGCCGAAGCCCCTCAAACGGCCAGCGAAGAGGAATCTTCCTCCCTCAGCGGCACTGACTCCGCCTGGCTTGAGCTGGTGCGTGCAAAACAGCAGAAAGCGTCTTCCGGTCAAAGCCGCGTAGCCGCAGGACGTATGGCCTCCTCCGACCGTCCTAAAGAAGTGAACACCGCCCCCGTCATGCCTCTCACCGGCGAGATCATCCCCATTACTCCGAGGGATCCGGTCCTTACCGGCGACCCCTCCCGGCGCGGCATAGACGGGCACGAGCATCAGCTGCCCAAAGGGATCCAGGTGAAGATGGACCTGCCTGTTGTCTACACTGCCCCGCCTATTGATCTGCTTTCCCCGCCTCCTGCCACGGCACAGAACACCCAGGCAGAGGATCAGGCCCGCGCCCAGTGCATCGTGGATACGCTTGAAAGCTTCAAGATTCCCAGTGAGATCCGCCAGATCATGCACGGCCCGGCCATCACCCAATTTGCCATCCAGATCGGCGCAGGCATCAAGGTGAGCAGCGTGATCGGCGTGCAGGATAATATCGGCCTGCAGATGGGCACCAACCGGGTGCGTGTGGAAGCGCCCATCCAGGGCACCAATTATATCGGCATTGAGGTGCCCAACCTGAAGGTACGCCCCGTAACGCTGCGCGAGGTGCTGGAAAGCGATGCGATGAAGGAGACCCAGAACGCGATGACCGTTGCCCTGGGCAAGAACATTGCAGGCACCCCCATCCTTTGCGATCTGAGCAAAATGCCTCATCTGCTCATCGCCGGCGCCACCGGCAGCGGAAAATCCGTGTGCATCAATTCCATCGTGTGCTCGCTGATCTATCGGGCCTCCCCTCAGGAAGTGCGCCTTATCATGGTGGACCCCAAGCAGGTGGAACTGCAAACCTATAACGGCATTCCACATCTGCTCGTGCCTGTGATCTCCGACCCCAAAAAGGCCGCCGCCGTGCTCAACTGGGTGGTAAATGAGATGTTTGACCGTTACCACAAATTCAGTGAGCACAAAACCCGCAACATCGCCGGTTACAACAAGCTGATGGAAGGCACCGGCGACACGATGCCCAATATCGTGGTGATCATTGACGAAATGGCCGACCTGATGGAGGTCTGCCGCAAGGATGTGGAGGAATCCATCCGCCGCCTGGCCGCCCTGGCCCGCGCCGCCGGGATCTATATGGTTCTGGCAACTCAGCGGCCTTCCGTGGACGTGATCACAGGCGTGATCAAAAACAACATTCCCAGCCGCATCGCCTTCGCCGTTTCCAGCGCCATCGACAGCCGTACCATTCTGGATATGGGCGGCGCAGAAAAGCTGGTGGGAAAAGGCGATATGCTCTACAAGCCCACCGGACAGGTTCCCCTGCGTGTACAGGGCTGCTTCCTTTCCGATGACGAGGTCAACTCCATTACCGATTATGTCAGCTCCCGCTACGAAACCAATTATGATCCCAACATCCAGGAGGAGCTGGATCACGCCAACGATCACGACAGTGACGAAGAAGAAGCTGATGACGTGCCGGTTTCCTCAGGAGACAGTCAGTCCTTTGATGACCTGCTGGAGGAAGCCATCATGATGGCCATTGAGGATGAACAGATCTCCACCAGTATGCTTCAGCGCCGTCTCCGGGTAGGGTATGCCCGCGCTGGTCGGTTGATCGACGAAATGGAAAAGCGGGGTATCATTTCCCGCTCTGAAGGCAGCAAGCCGCGTAAAACGCTGGTGAGCCGGGAGGAATACCTGCGCATGGTGAAGGAAAGCGAGGAATAAGCAGGATGAAGCAGAAGTTTTCTGTAAAAAGCATGGCGGAAACGACAAAAAAACGTTTCAAACTTCCCATGATCTTCAGCGTGATCACGTTTGCGCTGGCACTGGCAGCGATCTGGATCGTTCCTACGAATTCGGAACCGGGAGCCTCATCTGCGTCAGCGGAAGGGGGTTCGATCTTCCTTTACCTGTTTGAAGCCTTTTTGAGCGGCTTGGGCTTTTCCGTGTTCGGAGCACTGCTGTCCGAAGCCCTTAAGAAAGTACGCCTTCGCCTGTGTTTACCATTAGCCGGTTTGCTCCTGGGCATCGGGCTGTATATTCTCTTCAGCAAGGCCGTGCCAAACACGGACGCAAGCATCGCCCTTTTCCTTTCCGCCGCGCTCCTGTGCTGCACTCTGATCGCCTGCGGAAAGCAGCCGCAGCAATCTTTGGGCCGTTCACTCGGCTGCTTCATCCTTTGCGGCGCGGTGGCGCTGCTGATCCTGCTCATCCTGATCCTGTTGCTTGACGCGGTGATCGCACTGTTTATGCCAGAATACCCGTGGGAACTTACAAACCGGCTGCAGATCACGTTTACAGCCGCCGCGGGGCTGCTGGCCGCCCCATTCCTGTTGTTTTCGTTCCTGCCGGATCAAGAAACATCCCATGAAAACGACACCCTGCTTCGCAAGCTCCTGGCCTGGGTCATTCTGCCCGCCTACCTGATCCTGCTCCTGCTGCTCCTTTGTTATATCGTTACGATGATCATCAACTGGGAACTGCCGGTCGGCAAAATGAACCCTTATGCGCTTACCGCGCTGGGCACATTCACCGTGCTGCATCTTCTCCTAAACGGAGAGGAAAACCGCCTATCCCGCTTTTTCACCCGTTTTGGCGCTTATTTGCTTCTTCCGGTCGTGCTTACGCAGGCAGCAGCCGTGTATATCCGTATTGCAGCCTATGGCCTCACTGCGCTGCGCATCCTGGGCATCGCGTTTACCGCAGTCTGTCTGATCGCGGTGTTTGCTTCCCTGCTGCGTAAATACGGCCGTGTGATCTTCCCAGTCAGCGCCGTACTGCTGATCCTTCTCACGATCACCCCTCTGAACGCGGAAACGCTCGCCCGGCTCGATCAGGAAAACCGGCTTTTCAGCGCACTTGAACATGCGGACATGCTATTGGAAGGGCACATCATCCGGCCAAACGAAAACGCATCTGCCGAAGATCAAGCCGTTATCTGGGCCTCAGCATCCTATCTGAACAGCGTCCGTTCATCTGCTCCGGAAGGCAGCCGGACTCAAGAACTGATCACACAGCTGAATGCCACATCAGAAAACGGTCAGTACGTTTTTTTCAACACAAGCGCCAAACTGTTATTCGGTTTCGATGAACCTGATAAAACGGCCTACATCCTTCGCAGAAAAGCGGAAGGCCAAGCCAAGACGGACGAACTGGATGTTGCAGGCTTCCAGCACGCAAAACGGTATCTGCTCTATTTCAGGGAAGAAGGAGACTGGCGCGCGGAAGCGGACGGTGAGATCCTCACCCTTGATCAGCTTCTTCCCCTTGCCGACTTTGAGCACGAATGCATGACCGTTCCGGATATCCTGCTCCAGAGCGGGCGCACCCTGCGTATCAATTATTTTGAGCGCATTGAATACACATCAACAGGGGAGGTGTATTACGGCTTGTCCGCATGGCTGATGACCCCGTAAGCACATCTGTTTGGATGGATTGACGCCTAAAAGACCCTCCCGTTTGGAAACAAATGCAAAATAACCGGCGGCAGAAAACTGCTCACCGGTTCATTTCCCAGAAGGCAACCGCGGCAGCAGCCGCCACATTCAGCGAATCCACCCCGTTTTTCATCGGGATCATCACGGTCCGGTCCGCCTGCTTGACGGTTTCCGCTTTCAGCCCCGTCCCCTCCGTGCCGAAGAACAAGGCCTTTTTCCCGGGCAGAGTAAACCCCGCTTCCCGGATATCCATTGCCCGCTCATCCAGAGCCAGAGCATAGGTCATAAACCCGGCTTCTTTCAGCTGAGCGGGAAGCTCCCCATTCATTTTCACCCAGGGCACCTGAAACACCGTGCCCATGCTCACCCGCACCGAACGGCGGCACAGCGGGTCACAGCAATCCCCGCTCAAGATCACAGCATCCATTCCCAAAGCGGCAGCACTGCGGAACACCGTGCCCACATTGGTGGAATCGGTGATCCCCTCTAGCACAGCCGCTTTTTTTGCTTCTTTCAAAAGCCTGACCGGATCGGCCGCCGGGGGCCTTTTCATCAGGCACAGCACTCCTCTTGTAAGACGGTAGCCCGTCAGCTTTTCCAGAAGGTCCCTCTCCCCGTAATAAACGGGAATGTGTTTACCAAACCGCCCGCAGCGCTTTTCGATCGCTTCCAGCCGGTTTTCCTCCGCAAGGAAGGAGATCGGCTCCACTCCCGCGTTCAGCGCCGCGTCGATCACCCTCAGGCTTTCCGCGATCAACAGTCCCTCACCCGGCTGACCGTTGCGAAGCCCCGCATCGGTCAGATCCCGATAAGGGGAAAGAGCCGGGTCGGAAAGCGTCTCAATTTTCACTGTGTTCATTCCGCTTCCTTCTCCGGTTCTTTTTCTTTTTTGGGAAGCATGCCAAAAAACGCGGTCCTTCCGTTTTCGCTGCTTACCGTAAGGTCGCCCCCCGCATCCCTTAAGATCTTCCTTGAGATATAAAGGCCCATCCCATGCCCCTCTCCCTTGGAAGAGAAGCCTGCATCAAACAAATGGGAAACATGCTTTTCCGGGATCAGCGGGCCGTTATTCTCCACTGTGAAGGCAAAGCGGGTCAGATCCTCCGTAAGGATCACCCTGACGCAGGCGTCCTTCTGCCCCTTCATCGCATCCAGGGCATTGTCGATCAAATTGCCCAGCACCCGGCACATCTGCCAGTCCTCCACCGGCAGGTTTTTCCAGGCACACTTGGCCTCCAGGATAAACTCGGCCTTCTGGCGCTCGGCATCCCCCATTTTTGCCCGAAGCAGCGCGTTTACAGGTACATTCTGCGTGCGCAGGCTCTTTCCCAGGGCCTGAATATCCCCGTATACCTGATTGATATAGCTGCGCGCTTCATCATATTCCTCCATCTCCATCAGAGAATACACCACTTGAAGATGATTGAGAAAATCATGCCTCTGAGAGCGGAGGGCGGTGTTCAGATCCGTCATCTGCTCCACAGTCTCATTCAATGCGCCGAAACGGCGAGAGATCCTGCCTGCCGCCACCGCTTCCCGAATATCCGCCGCGGCTCCCCAGATCACGATCAGAGCCAACACTGCGAGCAGGATCTCGCCCTGCAGGTTCCCAAGGGTATCCGTTCCCCCATCCAATATCACCCACACCAGAATTGCCAGCATCGCCAGGATCTGCAGTGCGTTGATCACGATGGCATACACCGCTGCCTTCCCGGCATCAACCTGTCCGATCGGTCTGCTCATCAAAACCCCTCCTCCGGGTAAATGTGCTTATCCGTTTTGATCCGCTCAGCGGATCACGGTTTTCATATCACAGGAGGGAAGAAGATGCATCAGCTTCCCCTCCGCTTCTCTTCCGCTCCTTACCCACCATTCCCGGGGCGAGATCAGGGTGATGCCTTCCTCCGGGAGGTTGATATACACCGGTACCGGGCCGGGGGTCTCCATCAGCACCTTCCCGCATTCCTCCATCTGTTCCCGACGCATTCTCAGATACAGCTTTTCCTGAGCCGCTTTGGCCTGCTCTGCCACCGTGACCGGCCTGCTTTCCGTAAGTTTCTCCGTCTTCTCTTTTACAAGGGGCTCCACGGTGTCCACGATCACCTTGGGAGAATCATCCTCCCGAACGGAAAGCTTTCCGTTCACCACCACGGCTGTATCGATACGCAGCTGACGCCCGTAGAGCTCATACACCCGCGGAAACAGCAGGCATTCCGCCTGGCCCACCCGGTCCTCCAGCGTAAGGAAGCCCATCATGGTTCCCTTCTTGGTCGCCTTTGCATGAGTCTCGGTAACCAGGCCCGCCAGACGCACTGCTTTTCCATCCAGAGAAAGGCCCTTATCCGGCATTTCCTCTGCCTCGATCAGGATGAGGGTGCTGTCCAGAAAGCGTTCCAGTTCTTTTTCGTATTCCTGTAGGGGATGGCCAGAAATGTAAATGCCGGTCATCTCTTTTTCCATCGTCAGCATTTCCCGGGCCGGGAATTCCGGCAAAGAAGGATATTCATCCCTGAGACGCATATCCTCCCCAGCCTGGCCCACGTCAAATAGCGATACCTGACCGGTCACATTCTGTTTCCGTTCATTGCTTCCCGAATCCATCGCGCTCTCGAACACCGCCATGCACTGGCGGCGGTTGGCTCCCATGTTGTCGAAGCAGCCCGCACGGATCAGGCTTTCCACGGCACGCTTGTTGATATCCGCTCCCATGCGGCGGCAAAAATCAAACAGATCCTCAAAGTCTCCCCGACGGGTCCTTTCCTTCACCGCCAGGTCCACCGCGGTGTTTCCCACATTTTTGATACTGCCCATCCCGAAACGGATCGCGGGCTTTCCGTCCGGCCCGGTCTCCACTGAAAACTTTCTCCCGCTTTGATTGATGCGGGGCGGCAGCAGTGCAATGCCGTGCCTTTTACAGTAGTCGATATATCCCGCCACCTTGGCGGTGTTGCCGGAAACCGAGTTCATCGTGGCAGCCATCAGCTGGGCTGGAAAATGCCGCTTCAGCCAGGCCGTCTGCACAGCGACCACCGCATAGCAGGCCGCATGAGGCTTGTTGAAAGCATAGGACGCAAAGGCAGTCATCTCATCAAACAACTGTTCCGCCTTTTCCGCAGGAATGCCCCTGGCCACCGCGCCCGGTACGTGCTCCTCCTCGCTGCCGTAAACAAAGTTGCGGCGTTCCTTTGCCATCACGTCCTTTTTCTTCTTAGCCATCGCACGGCGCACAAGGTCGCTTCTTCCATAGGAATAACCCGCCAGATCCCGAACGATCTGCATCACCTGCTCCTGATACACCATGCACCCGTAGGTGACCTCCAGGATGGGGCGCAGCTCCTCCACCAGATACTGCACCTTTTCCGGATGCTGTTTCCCGGCGATATAGCGGGGAATGGATTCCATGGGGCCCGGGCGGTAAAGCGATATCGCGGCAATGATATCCTCAAAGCACTGCGGCTTCATGTTGGTAAGGAAGGTGCGCATGCCTCCGCCTTCCAGCTGGAACACGCCGTCTGTGTTGCCCTCCGAGATCATCTCATACACAGCCGGGTCATCCATCGGGATCTGTTCGGGGCGCATATCGGTTCCCGCTTCACGCATCATATCCAGCGTGTCCCGGATCACCGTGAGCGTACGCAGACCGAGAAAATCCATTTTAAGTAATCCCAGCTTTTCAATGATGCCCATAGGATACTGGGTGGTGATCACCTCGTCGTTTCGCTGCAGGGGCACTAATTGCGTGACCGGCCGTCCGGTGATCAGCACACCGGCAGCATGGGTGCTGGCATGACGCGGCATCCCCTCCAGAGAAAGGGAAATGTCGATCAGGCGTTTTACCCGTTCATCTTCCTCATACAGGTCCTTCAGTTCCCGGTTCAGCTCCATTGCCTTTTCCAGTGTCATTCCCAGATCCATCGGGATCAGCTTGGCCACCCTGTCACACTCCGCATAGGTGTAGCCCAGCACCCTTCCCACATCCCGCACCACACCTCTTGCAGCCATTGTGCCAAAGGTGATGATCTGACTCACATGGTCCTTCCCGTACTTTCGGGCCACATAATCGATCACCTCCTGACGGCGTTCATAGCAGAAATCCACATCGATATCAGGCATGGACACCCGCTCCGGGTTGAGAAAACGCTCAAACAGCAGGTTATATTTCAAGGGATCCAGCATCGTGATGTTGAGACAGTATGCCACAATGCTTCCCGCACCGCTTCCACGGCCCGGCCCCACCATGATGCCGTGAGCCTTGGCATAGTTGATAAAATCCCACACAATGAGGAAATAATCCACATATCCCATGCGGGTGATCACACTCAGTTCATACTCCAGTCTTTCCCGTGCCACGGCGTTATCGGAACTGTACCTTTCATGAAAACCCTTTTCACACAGGGATCGCAGCATGGAGAGGGAGGTCTCCCCCTCCGGCACCTCATAATGCGGCAGCTTGGTCACACCAAACTCAAAATCCACCTTGCAGCGCCGGGCGATCTCCTCGCTCCGGTCCACCGCATCGGGACAGGCCATAAACAGCCTGCGCATCTCCTCCTCGTTTTTCACATACAGTTCGGAGGTGTTCATGCGCATACGGGTATCATCATCCAGGGTCTTGCCGGTCTGGATGCACATCAGCACCTCCTGGGTGTCGGCATCCTCTTTTTTCAGATAGTGACAGTCATTGGTCGCCACCAGGGGCACCCCGGTCTTCCTGGAAAGCGCGATCAGGCGGGGAAGCACCTGTTTTTCCTCACGGATCCCGTGATCCATGATCTCGATGAAGAAATTGTTTTCCCCCATCATTTCGCGCATCGTGTTCACATACTGCTCAGCTTCCAGGAGACGGTTATCCAGAAGCAATTTGGGAAGGTCGCCGCTCAGACACGCGCTCAGCGCGATCAATCCCTCATGATGCTCCCGGAGGAGCTTATAATCGATCCTGGGTTTATAGTAGAACCCGTGCACAAAGCCTTCCGAGCACAGATACATCAGGTTTTCATATCCCGTCTCATTTTCGCACAGCAATATGAGATGACTGTATTCCCTTGCTTCCGACTGCTTGTCATGCATATCCGGGCACAGATACATCTCGCATCCGATCACAGGATGAATGCCGTTTTCCTTACAGGCCGTGTAAAATTCCACCGCACCGTACATGACCCCGTGATCAGTGATCGCGCAGGCATCCATGTTCATCCCCTTCAGCCGCCCCATCAGATCCCGGATGCGGCAGGCCCCGTCCAGCAGACTGTATTCCGTATGCAGATGCAGATGCGCGAATGCCATGTTCTTCTCCTTGCCCCGGCACGATTCCGGCAGATCAAATGTATCAATATTATAGCGGATTATAAATGAAAGGTCAAACATCTTGACAATCCGCCCATTTTGAGCTACTCTTTTTTCAAAGCATTCCTTATCCCCTTTATGCCGACCAAACGAAAGGAGATCTTCTCATGCGGAAACGCGTTTGCATTCTCTGTTTCGCTCTTGTTTTGCTGTTTTCCATCTCCACTGCCGCCTGTTCTGAAGAAAGCGCCAGTCTGGAGCTGATCCTGTGTGAGCTCTCAGAAAACGGCTGGGTGCGGGTCAGCTGGCAGGATCCTGACCGGAACGGTCCCTACAGCCTTTCCTACATGGTGTCGGTAAGCGACGATATTGATGACCCGGCGCAGCGTCAGCGGCTGAGGTGGATCGCAGGCACCTCCATTTCCAGCCGTTCCCACATTTTTCAGGATCCCATTCCCGGAGTAAAGTACTGGTTCATCCTTTCAGACAGCGCAGGAAACACCGTGATGAAGCAGATGACCCCCGGAACAAAGCAGCCTTTTCCGCCGTTTGAGACCTGCAAGTTATACCCCCGGTGCCGTATGCTGCAGGATGACCGGCCCGTGAATATCGACTATTTTTCCGCTTCCTCGCTCACCTCAGGGAACGATGACGATTGCTACGGTCTTTATCTGCGTCTCGCTCACGATCAGGTGAGCCGTACAAATGACTATAATGGCCTTGTAGCCATTTACGATCCGAACGGCTACCCCATGACCACCGATGTGGATGTCTGGCAAATCGAAAGAAATGTGAACAAAACCGTGAATGAATTTCTGGACCTGACCTGGTATTGGGAAAAGCTCACGCTGGAATACGGTTCCGTTCCAAAAGGCACCTACACCGTGGAGCTTTATCTCGACAGCTTCTTCGCCGGCAGCGGCACCTTCGAAGTAAAAAAATAAAGAGAAGAAACAATCCGGCAGAAACTGATAAACACTGGAGACTTGAATCCCCCAGCCCTATAAGGCAGCTATTTGAAAGCATGAAACCCGCCGAAAAAGAGAATTTTCTCTTCGGCGGGTCATTTTGTTTTGCAGCTGAATATTATCCGGCGGATCCGGGTCATTCTTTCCGGGCTATGCTATCCAAAAATCCTTCCCAATTGTCAGTATAGCGTGTATTCCACGCAGCATGAGTGATCGATGAATACGGAATTTTCAAAGGTTCCTCCTGCCAGATCCCGTCGGCATCAAAATGCCGGAACACCAGATGATGCTTACGGACCTTTATGATCCTGCCTATTGCAAACAGCCCGTTCATTTCATCTTCGATGATAATGAAGCCTTTCAGCTCCTGCAGCGCGGTAAAAACCGATTTCCAGGAGGAAAGGTCGATGTTCGGATTGCGGATCTGATCTGTCACACCGTTCCATATATTGATCCTGGAGCATAAATCGTCCTTGATCTCCACTTTGGTTATGTTTGAAATTTTCCGAACATGATACCCATCCAATTGAAAATCGTTTTCTTCCTGAGCCAGTAAAAACCTGTCAGTCACTTCATTCGGATAAAAATAATAATAGTACGAATCGTATTGGAACCAGACCCGGGCTATTTTTTTCGAATCCGCACACTCCCGAAGCAGACGGATCTTCTTTTCTTTTTTCAAACTTTGTCACCCTGACTTTCTTTCCGTTCCCGTTTTTTTCCTCCCTGCAGGATCAGCCGTGCCGCAGGCTTTTCCACCAGATAAGTCATGATCACCGCGATCAACAAAGTGATGCCAAAAACAGCCAGGGTAAAGGTAAGCTGCCACGGCTGCTCGCGGTTAACATGAGGCTCTGCTGACAGGTAGGGCGGAAAGTGCCATTTTTTCAGCTGCACTGCCACTGCCTGGTGGAACATATAAAACGGGAAGGTGATGCCGCTCAGAAAACGCATGACCCGGTTTCCAAACAGAAACCGCACAGGAGCAATAGCAAAGGGAAGGTAGATCATCAAAAAGGATAAAAACACAGAAAAGGCAAAACGGCGCTGCATCTGCCCCAGACGCAGCTGATCCAGCCCATTGGAGGCTGCCTGCTCTTTCATGATGCGAATAATGGCAAGCACACACACAGCTGACATTGCGGTAAATAAAAGGCGAAGAAGGATGTTTCGCTTTTCCCCAATACGTTCCTTCATTCTATGGTAGAGCAAAGCCGCTGCGAAACCGTTGGCATACACATCCATAAATGCCGGAAGCTGATTGATCAGCAAAGTGGTATCCTGCTTGGTGGCAGCCCAATCCCGGTATGCAAAAGCGACCAGAGACATCAGGCACCAGGTGACCAGAGGTGATTTCTGAAATGCCCGGGATAAAAACGGAAACAACAAATAAAACTGCACTTCCACTGCCAAAGTCCACAGCACGCCGTTGAGCGGCGAACCCACATAGGTGTAAGCATTCAGGTTGTGAACAAAAGTCATGTGTGCCAGCATATCGCCGATCCCCTGCCCGATGCCGGAATATTTCTTATCCGGCAGCACCACTACAAACAGCAGTACGAACAGGCAAAGATAATAGGAGGGCACGATGCGGGCAAAGCGTTTCTTATAAAACGCTCCGGGCTTCACCTTTTTTCCCCCCGCACAGGGAAGAAACAGTAAAAAGCCGCTGAGCAGAAGCATCGCATCCACCCACTCATAACCGGAGCGCAATAAGAAGTCCAGGCTTACCCCGAAAGGCGCCGGGGTAAGCCAGCTCTGCTGCCAGATATGATACCAGGAAATGATCAGGATAAAAACCACCCGGAGACCGTAAAGCACATCCACCTCGCGGTCATTCTGCGACCCGGAATAGCGGTCATATCGCTGCTTCAGATCAGTTTTCCCTATTTTATGAAAGGCATTGTCTTCTTTCCGCACAGACTCGGCCATCGTTCAGTTCTGTTCCTCCTGCACCCGGGTAAGCCGGTAATAAGTGCCGTTCTGGCGATGACGAAGTGTCAGGTTCTTCTGTTTGCTGCTGACGATCTCATAGGTGGAACGCAGGGCATCCTCCCGGTCACCGATCGAAAGGTTATACACCATTGCGCTGTAATAATACTCCCGCCCTTCAATGGTACAGGTTCCATCCTCACGGAATTCCATCTCGGCCCCCTTACTGCTTACCCATTTACCCAGAATGCGGTAGCAGCTCCTGTCCATCTTATGGGTGCTCACATCCTTATAGTCCGGAATGCGCATATAATAGGGATAGGCTTCCAGGGGATTCCCGTCATCATAAAGCTGATTGGCAAGGCAGTAACATGCTTCCCGATAGACATCCGAAAGGCCGGCATACTTGCCTTCCGCGCCGGAAAGATCCAGCTCCTCCAGAGCCTGGACTGCAGAAAGATAATCCTTCTTTTTCATCGCCTGCTCAGAAAGCTCCGCAGCGGAGGAATAATAGAGGTCCATGCACGCTTCCGCTTTTTTGGCAGCGTCCCGATAACTGCCAAGGCTGTTATAGATCGCCGCAGCCCCGCCAAGATCACCGCTTTCTTCCAGCAGAGAGGCCGCCGTGTAGCCGTACTGATCCGCATAGGATGCCGCATTGCTGTAGCTTCCCAGGCTTCTCATCAGCGCAGCTGCGCCGGAATAATCTTCTTCCTCCGCCATCCTCTGAGCGATCAGGAACTCGCAGCGCTTATACTGTTCATCCGCCTTTTCATATCCCTTCAGTTCCTTGAATGCCGCGGCGGCTTCCTCCAGGGAGCCTGCTGCCTGCAGCCCTTCCGCGATTAGATATCGGGCACGGAGAATGTTTTCAGAGGCCTTTTCATAATCCGGCATCTGTTCCAGAATTTCCAGTGCCTCGCCGTATTTTCCTTCATCGATCTTTCCGAGCGCCACGGAATACCGAGCCGACTGCAGTTCCTGCGGGCTGGTCCGATAATCTCCCAGCAGCTCGAAAATCTCTGCGGCCTTCTCCCATTCGCGGTCATTCATATAACCGATGCCTTTTTCATAGCGAAGGGAGTTGATCCGCTCCTGACTGTCCTCATAATCCGGCACCAGAAGCAGCATTTCAAGCGCGCCGTCCCTGTCGCCCGCATCCATCTTTTCAAGAGCGGGACGATATATGCATTCACACGAAAGGAGCCGCGCAGGTTCATAATCCGGCACCTGAGAAAGATACGAAAGCGCACCTTCCCAGTCCTCCTCCTCAGCCCTTTCCGCACCCAAACGATAGATGCACTCCTGCATCTTTTCCCGGCTGTCCTCATAGGTAATGATCTTTTCAAAGCGATCCGCCGCTTCCTGATACCGCCCTTCCTCCATCAACGCCGCTGCCGGTTCATACAGGCAGCGGGTAGCCCGGCGGTAGGCATCGGAATAGCTTCCGGCCTTCAGGTAATATTCCGCGGCATTATCATAATCCCCCTCATCATAAAGAACGGAGGCGTGATCATAATTCGCCATAAGGATGCGCAGGACACTGTCCTTATATTCGCCAAGCTGTTCAAAATGAGCAACCGCATCATCAAATTCGCCGTTATCCGCCTGTTCCCGGGCGATCTGATAAAGGCATTCCCGGGCCTGCTCCTCAGAATTCCGATACTCCGACAGGCTCAGATACTTTTCCCGTGCTTCACTGTATTCTCCCCGCTCCATCTGCTTTCCGGCCCATTCATACAGTGCGATACGGGTCTTATCAGCAGAATCCGCATAATCCGGAATTTCGGAAAAGGCCTCGATCGCCTCCTCCCATTCGCCCTGTATAAGCAGCTTGTCGGCATAAACGTAGCGGCACTGATCCACCATATCCCGGCTGTTCCGATAATCTCCCAGTTTTTCGAAGCCCTCCCTTGCCGTACGCAGAGACGGGAAGGTGCCTGCGTCAAACGAATCCATCGCGCTCCGGTAATCACATTCCGAAACCAGGGAGGGGCAATCGCGGTAGTCCTCCAGCGCAAGGAACATTTCCCGGGCCTCCTCATAGCGCCGGTTTTCCATCGAGCGCACCGCTTTGGTATAGCGATAATACGGCAGGCCGTGGAAGATCACACCGTAAGCGATGCCCGCCGCCAACACCAAAGATACCGCTGAAGAAATCACGATCCTGCGCCGGCGCTTTTTTCTGCGTCGCAGTTTCTCTTTTTCCTCAGCCAGCCTGCGGGCTTCTTCCCGTTCCTGACGCTGTTTTTCCTCCATCTCGCTTTCCCGCTGGAAAATGATCTTTTCCACCGCGGCCTCGTTGAAATTGATAAACACATCGTGCTTATCCCGGCCACAGCGTTTGCAGCTGTCCTCACTGGCAGCATTGGGGCGTCCGCAGACGCACACCCACACAGCGCCCTGATCACTGGGATAGGTGATCGCATCCTCTCCCGCCAGCTCCTGCATCACCGCAAGGCGCTGTTCCTGCAGCATCGGGGTCGGTTCAAACACGGAAGCCTCTGCTCCGTTGCGGCGCCATACGGTCCCGTCCTCAAACCAGACCTTCTCAAACAGCACCTCCAGCCCGGCAGCTTCCTCCGCTTCCTCCACCACAGCATCCATCCTAAACATTTCCCGTGGAGGAGCTTCCCGGAGGTTGATCCGTTCCACCCGGCTTGCGCTTCTTTCCCCCTGGGCATCAAAGCACACGAAACACACCTGAATGCTTTTCACAGCTTTTTCACCCAGGTTGAACAATTCCATTTCGCACACGGCGTATTCCGGTGACGGAAGCCTGCACCGCCGCAGCTCCACCGGACAGCTCAGATCGATCCTCATACTATATCCTTTATCTGTTTCAGCTGTTTATAAGGGGCCGGCTTAACGCGTCAATCCATCGTGACCAGGATCTCGACCAGCACGCCCTCTTCAAAGCGCAGAGAAAGCTCCGCCATGCTCCCGCCCGCCTCGCAGGCGTAGCGGATCACGATTGCGGAATCAACGCTTGTAAGCGTGCCGCAGGGCAGCCCCGCACCGTTGCCATAAAGCAGACCAACCTCATTATCAAAGTAGAAACGGTTGCGCACGCTGCGCACACCATCGCCGATGCGCACATCCCGGGGGCCGGCTGTCCCCTCCGTGATCTTGAGAGAATAGACCTTTCTGAAAGCACGGTCACCGGAATAGATCGCCACTGCCTCAGCACCCGGGAACTGGCATATGCGCAGCATATCCTCACCGTCCTGCACCCAGTTATCGGCTTCCGGAGTACCCAGCACAGAGATGATCTCCTCTATCGTGCAATCCGTCATGTTGATCCCGGAAAAGATCAGATCCTCCGTACCGAACATCGCCCGATCCATTTGCACAGCTACGTTCACAGCGGGGCTGAAGGCGCCTTCTTCCTGACTCAGAGCCAGCTCATCCAGCAGCGCAGCCGCTTCATCGGCTTCCATGGTCTCCTTGAAATACTCAACGGAGCTCACCGTGTCTCCCCGCGTCAGATATCTTACGCCAAAGGCATATACCTGTTTTCCATCCTCACTTCCGGTAAGACTTTCATACACGATCAGGTCGTTTCGCTGTCCTTCTCTGGAAACATAGCCCACAAGCACCTTTCCGTCGATGGAAAGGTCGCCTTCCATATAAATGAGCGCACTGTATTCCGTTCCGCGCAGAGAGGGATTATCACACCGGAAGGCATTTATCACCTTTTCAAGAGGATCACCCACCGCGATCTCGTGCATTTCATCTCCGGTGATCGAAACAAAGCGCAGCACCTCGGTATCAATGCTCGGTTCTTCTCCCTCTGCAAGCACCAGGAAGCGTTCCTTCGTTCCGTAGCAAACCGTCCCGTCCTCATCCCACACATCCAGATTTTCCGCCTGCAGGATCTGAGCAAGAGCTTCAGAAAACACCTGCTGCACCTCCTGGATATCCAATACTCCGGTCTGATCCTCCTCAGCGGAAGCAAAGGAGAAAAGCATAAGCACTGCAAGCAGCATAGAGACCCACTTTTTCATTTTTCTGTCCTTTCTTTATTCATGGCTCTGTCGGAGCCGTTCATGCATGAATATATCAAAACGCTTTGGGATACCGTTTCAGAAACGCCGCACCCCGTTTTCGGTCACCAGCGCCATAATTAGCCTGGCAGGCGGGCAGGGTTCTTTCACGATCGTAAGCACCTTTTTCGTTCTTTCAGCCGCCGCTTCAGCAGCAGCCGCGTCCCTTGTGTGGAGCGTGCACAGCACATCGCCCTTTTTCACCGGGTCGCCTATACGTTTTTTCATCACAAGCCCCACAGCCGGGTCTACAGGGTCTTCCTTGCGGACCCGTCCTGCGCCCAGGTCTCGCACAATCAAGCCCAGAGCGGTGGTATCCACCTTTCCAAGCCAGCCCTCCTCCTCAGCTGTCACATCCAGCTGATACGGCGCCTGCTCAAGCAGCGTCACATCATCGCACACCCGGGGATCTCCTCCCTGGGCCAGGATCATCTGCCGCAGCTTTTCCAGTCCTTCTCCGCTTTCAAGCGCATGAAGCAGACGTTTTTTCACTTCCGCCTCCTTCAGCTCCGCATCCGCGTTCATCAGCATCCGGCAGCCCAGGAACAGGGATACACTGAGCAGCGAGCCCCGGGTGCGGCCGCTAAGCACATCAATGGCTTCCTTCACTTCCAGCGCATTGCCCACATGACTGCCCAGCGGCTCATCCATGCCGCTGATCACGGCGCACACCTTTCTGCCAGCCAGAGTTCCGATGCGCACCATGGCGCGAGCCAGTTCCTCACTTTCCTCATAGGTGTTCATCAAGGCCCCGGAGCCGCATTTCACATCCAGCACGATGGCTCCCGCCCCGGAAGCAAACTTCTTGCTCAGGATAGAGGAGGTGATCAGGGGGATCGAATCCACCGTGGCAGTCACGTCCCTCAGGGCATAGAGGGTCTTATCCGCCGGGGCCAGTTCGCCTGTCTGCCCCGCAACAGCACAGCCCACCGTGCGCACGATCTCCATAAATCGTTCTTCAGAAAGATCCACGCTCAGCCCCGGAATGGATTCCAGCTTATCAAGGGTCCCGCCGGTGTGGCCCAGGCCCCGACCGCTCATCTTGAGCACCTTTCCTCCGCACGCTGCCACAAGCGGCGCCAGCACCAGGGTGGTCGTGTCTCCCACACCGCCGGTGGAATGCTTATCCAGCGCGACCCCGCCCACCTGGGGAACCAGCATATCGCCGCTTTCCGCCATAGCCGTCGTGAGGTCGCTGGTCTCCTGATCCGTCATTCCGTTCAGGCGGATCGCCATCAGCAGCGCCGCCAGCTGATAATCCGGCACCGTATGCCGTGCCGCAGCGTTTGCAAAAAAGGTGATCTGTTCCCTGGAGAGCGTCTTCCCCCTTTTTTTATCTTCAATGATCCCGATCATGTCCACAGGCATGTTCCTCCAAAATTCAGCGGATAGTCATTTCAACACTTATCCACTTTCAGTATAGCATAATATGCTCCCGGCGTAAAGCGCAAAGGAAGCCAGGAATGTAAAAACAGCGTTTTCCGGTGTGCCTCTACGCTTTTACACAATTTTATGGTATACTGTATTTGGGAATATTTTTGTACAGCCGGGATACCGGCCGTGAGGACCGAAAGGGGTTTTCCAAGATGAAAAAAAACGTGTGCCTGTTCCTCTGCCTGATCCTTCTTACAGGCATCCTGCTGCCGTCAGGAAGCCTTGCTGAGGACTACTCCTTTTCTGACGCAGCCTTTCGTTTTTCCCTGCCCAAGGGGGTATACGACAAGGTGATCACCGCCTCCAACTATGAAGATCAGGCGGATTTTCTGCTTTCTCAGGGCTACGATATGGATGAGACCGCCTTCCGCTTCACGGAAAACGGCCTGAGGCTGATCGCCTTTGATACAAAGAACAGCCGTCATCTGGAAGTGACCGCCCTGCAGGATGTGGACGCCAAAAATTACTTTGACCTGAACCAGCAGGGAGAGGACATGCGCAAGAATTACCGCGTAAGCCACTCTGACGGCTCCGCCTACGGGCTGCTTGGCTACAACTACACCAGTGCCACCTGGAAAAACTACGGCACCAATGTGGACCGCTTCCTTCAGACCCTTTACACCCTCAGGGTGGGCGGCACGCTGGTTGCGTCCGGTGCGCAGAGACGCACCATCCGGAACGGCTACACGATCACACTGGACATGATGGTGACTGGACGCAGCCGCACCGATGCGGATGTGAAAGCCCTGGAAACGATCATGAAGACCTTTGTTTTCACCTCGATCTATCCCATGCCGGAACTGCCTATCAAGCTGATTCTGAACGACGAGCCTCCAACAGAGACCCATGACGAGACCCTGACTATCAAGGGCACATCCCTGGCCAAGGCGGAGATCCGCGTGTCGCTGATCTCAGTGAGCGGCACTCAGAGCACTGCCTTCAGCGCAACAGCCAACAGCAGCGGAAAATTCTCCGTCAAGGTGAAATTCCCCTCAAGAGGCGTATACGCACTCACCCTCACCGCCTCCCGTTCCGGCAGTTTGGACGCTGTGCGCACCTATACCGTTTCCTATGACCCCAACCGGCTGATCGCCCGCATCACCCAGGGCATTCCGGAGGAACTGGAAAAGGAAACCGTGATCAAGGGCACCACCGAGGGCGGCGTATCCGCCCAGCTGGTCGTGACCGGCCCCGTCGAATATACAAAAACCACCACATCCAAAAGCTTCTCCTTCACCGTGGATACCAGCCGGGAGGGCACCTACCATTTCCGTCTGGTGCTCACCAAAAAGGGCTTCAATGAGCGCAGCTTTGAATACACAGGCATTCGCTCCCTGAATGCCGCGGAACGCCGGGATCAGATCCGCAATGAAGCGATCAAGCCGGAATATTCCCGCCTGGTAGCGGATTCCGCTTCCTATAACGGCCGGATATTTGGCTACACCGGCTATCTTACGGATTATCGGGAGGGAAGCGGCGATTATCTCTACACGATCGCCCTGTCCCGCACAAACGGAAACTACAAACAATTCATTTATGTGGCAAGCGAAAATCCGGTTTCCTTCAATGCCGGGGATAAAGTGAAGGTTTACGCAACCAAGACCGGCGAGATCGTCACCATCAATGAAAGCGGCAATGCCGAAAAGATCCCTCTGTTTGATATTCTGTTTATGGAGAGCGCACAATGAACATGAGCACAGGAGATTCCTCCGCCCTTGAAAAAAAGCGTAAAAGGATGATCTCGGAACCCGTGGAAAAGCTGGTATGCAGCCTGGCGGTCCCCACGATCATCAGCATGCTGGTCACCTCCCTTTACAACATTGCGGACACCTTTTTCGTAGGCCGCATCGGCACCAACGCCACTGCGGGCGTGGGCCTCGTGTTCCCGCTGATGACCATCATCCAGGCCTTCGGCTTTTTCTTCGGCCAGGGCAGCGGCAACTTCATCTCCCGCGCCCTGGGCGCCG
>JAZLIA010000042.1:0-76911 GCA_045617125.1 Clostridia bacterium
GCCGTCCCGCAAACGGGCAGCCGGGTCAGTTTGGCCGTCCCGCAAACGGGCAGCCGGGTCAGTATGGCCGTCCCGCGAACGGACAGTCGGGCCAGTTTGGCCGCCCTGCGAACGGCCAGGCAGGACAGTATGGGCGTCCTGCAAACGCACAGAATGGGAATCGTCCCCAGCAGGGGGGGCAGGGTCGCAGTCAGACCCAGCAGCGTCGTACTCCCGTAGCCGACATGCCTCCGCTTGTTGAAAAAGAACGTGTCAGTAATTATGATCCCAATAAAAAGAATTATGTGCGTCAGCATGATCCGGAGCATGTAGCAAAGAACCGCAAACAGCTTCAGAAGGAAAATCTGAACAATTCCGGGTATGATGATGAGGTGGTGCGCGGTGGTAAGCGTGCACGCAACGCCAAAAAACAGGTTTCTGCTCAGCAGATGATGGCACCGATCAAAATCGAAAAGGCATACATGACTGCCGATACCATTACTGTAAAAGATCTTACAGAGCGTATCGGCAAGCCTGCCGGTGAAATTCTGAAAAAACTGCTTATGCTGGGAATCATGTCCAACATCAACAGTGAGCTTGATTTTGATACTGCTTCTTTGGTATGCTCAGAATTTGATGTTGAGCTTGAAATGAAGCTTGACAAAACAGCGGAAGATGAACTCACCGCAGAAGTGGAAGTGCAGGACAGTGAGGAAGTTCTCCAGGAGCGTCCTCCCGTCATTACGATCATGGGTCACGTTGACCATGGAAAGACCAGCCTTCTGGATTATATCCGCAAGGCAAAGGTCACAGCCACTGAAGCCGGTGGTATTACCCAGCATATTGGCGCCTATACTATCAATTTGGATGGAAGACAGATCACCTTCCTCGATACTCCGGGCCATGAAGCCTTTACAGCAATGCGTCTTCGCGGTGCACAGGCTACAGATATTGCTGTGCTGGTGGTCGCGGCAGATGACGGCGTTATGCCGCAGACAGTTGAGGCGATCAACCACGCAAGAGCCGCGAAGGTCCCGATTATCGTGGCGATCAACAAGATCGATAAGCCTGCTGCCAATCCCGACCGTGTGAAGCAGGATCTTACCAAGTATGATCTGGTTCCCGAGGAATGGGGCGGTGATACGATCATGGCTCCTGTAAGCGCTTTGACCGGTGAAGGCGTCAATGAGCTGCTTGAAATGATCCTGCTTCAGGCAGACGTGATGCAGCTGCGTGCCAATCCTGACCGTATGGCGCGCGGTGTCATTATCGAAGCCAAGCTTGATAAATCGCGCGGGCCTCTCGCCACGGTGCTGATCCAGAACGGTACGCTCAATGTGGGCGATAACATTGTTGCAGGCATGGCCTTCGGCCGTGTGCGTGCAATGGTGAATGACCGCGGCGAAAGGGTGAAAACTGCCGGTCCCTCCACTCCTGTGGAGATCAGCGGCTTTACCGATGTTCCGTCTGCCGGTGATGAGATGATGGCTGTCGCGGATGACCGTCTGAGCCGTCAGGTGGTTGAAGAACGCAGAGATAAGCTGAAGGCATCCCGCGTTGCGACCCAGAAAGTATCCCTTGACAACCTGTTTGCCGGTATTTCCGAGGGTAAGGTCGAAAACCTGAATATCATTATCAAGGCTGATGTGCAGGGCAGTGTTGAAGCTGTGAAGCAGGCCCTGGAGAAGCTCAGCAATGATCAGGTGAAGGTGCATGTGCTGCACAGTGCCGTGGGTGCGATCACTCAGGACGACGTTAACCTTGCATCCGCTTTCAATGCGATCATCATCGGTTTCAATATTCGTCCCGATTCCACCGCACGCGATGCGTCGGATAAGGAGGGTGTGGATATCCGGCTCTACCGCATCATCTACCAGGCGATCGAAGACGTGGAGAAGGCCATGAAGGGTCTGCTTGCGCCTGAATACAAGGAAGTGCTTCTGGGACATGCCCAGGTGCGCAATGTGTTCAAGATCACTGGCGCCGGCACCATTGCCGGCTGCTATGTGCAGGATGGTAAAGTGCAGCGTAATGCAAATGTTCGTCTGCTCAGGGATAATGTGGTGGTGTTTGAAGGAAAGCTTTCTTCTCTGCGTCGTTTCAAGGACGATGTAAAGGAATGCGCGATGGGTTATGAATGCGGCATGAGTCTCGAAAACTATGCCGACATCAAAGAAAACGATATTATCGAATGCTTCATAATGGAAGAGATCGAGCGTTAAAGGAGCTTATTGTGAGCAGTTTTCGTACTGACAGAATATCTGAAGAAGTCAGGCATACGCTGGATGCCGTGATCCGGGATATGAACGATCCCAGGATCGGCGGCACCTGGTGCATTACCCATGCAGATGTGACACGCGACCTGAGATATGCCAAGGTTTACGTGAGCATCCTGGAGGATGACAGAGCCGAAGGCATGATGCAGGCGCTCAAAAAGGCTGCCGGCTATATAAGGCATGAACTTGGATCTCGGATGGATATACGGTATACTCCGGAACTGATCTTCCAAAGAGATACCAACATTGCCTATGGTGCTCATATTGCCGAGATGCTTAAAAATGTCATTTCCGAACAGGAGGAAAAGCCCAATGACTGAATTCAGAAATGATAAACTGCTGTCCGCACTCAAAAAGGCGGACAGCATATTATTGTGTTCCCATGTTTCACCGGATGGAGATACCATTGGATCTGTTCTGGCACTGGCATTCGTACTGGAAGATATGGGTAAAAAAGTAACCTGTGCCTGTGCAGATCCTGTTCCGGGCAATCTGCATTTTCTGCCTTGCTGGGAAATGTTCGTGCGTCCGGAGGATCTTGAAGGGATGAAATTTGATTGTGCTGTTGCGGTTGATGCGGCGGATGAAGGAAGGCTTGGCCCGCTTGCAAAACCCTTCAGGAAGGCTCCAGTACAGCTGCAGATCGATCATCACGGAACAAATCCCGGATATGCGATGGAGAATGAGGTCGATGCAAAGGCTTCTGCGACCGGATGCATAATATGGCGGCTGATGAAAGCCTTTGGATGTGTGATCACAGAAGAATACGCTGAAGCACTGTATGTGGCTATCAATTCTGACACCGGTAACTTCTGCTTTGAAAACACTAATGAAGAATGCTTCGAATGCATGACGGATCTGATGAAGAGCGGTCTTAAGCTGAACGTCGTCGCTCGGAATCTGAATCTGCTAAGAGAGGTGCCGCACCTGCGACTGCTGAGCAGAGCTCTTGAGACCCTGAATATTTCAGCGGACGGCCGCATTGCCGGAATGATGCTGAGAAAGCATGATTATACCGATTGTGATGCTCCGAGGGAATATAACAGCAAGATCGTGAATTATGCGATGGATATTCCGGGAGTGGAGATGGCCTATCTTGCGGATGAAACGGATGAGGGCACTAAGTTTTCTCTGCGTGCTCAGCCGCCCCGTAATGTGGCTGCCATCGCAACTGAATTCGGAGGAGGCGGCCATGTATTGGCTGCAGGCTGCAGAATTCGCGGAAAAATGATCGACGAGGCCGCGGAGATGATTGAAAACAGAATGCAGGAGCAGCTTGAATGAACGGTTTTCTCAACATTCTGAAGCCGCCGGGAATGTCCTCGGGAGGGGTCGTTACCAAATTCAAGTTTTTGACCGGGGAACGTACCGGTCATGCCGGAACGCTGGATCCTCAAGCGGCTGGTGTGCTTCCGATTATGATCGGAAGAGCTACCCGGCTGCTGGATTATCTGCCTGATGATAAAAAAGTGTATGTCTGTGAGATCGCTTTTTCCGGTGCAACCACCACACAGGATGCTCAGGGCAGGATCGTTGAAGTGGGAAGAGGTGTTCCTGAACAGAAGGAATTGGAAAATATCCTTCCGATTTTTACGGGAAATGTGCTGCAGAAGCCGCCGATGTATTCCGCACTCAAGCGTGACGGAGTTGCTCTTTATAAGCTCGCACGCAGAGGCACTGAAGTGGACCTGGAGGAGCGGCGTGTGATGATCCGTTCGATCGAGCTTCTTGGAAAAGGGGAAAAGGACAGTTACCGGCTTCGGGTATGCTGCGGAAGAGGTACCTATATCCGCACACTGTGTCACGATATCGGGCAGGCGCTGGGCTATCCCGCGCATATGCGTTTCCTGCTCAGAACGGCTTCAGCGGGTCTTTCCATAGAAGACAGCCACCTTATCGAAGAGTTTGAAACCCCTCTTGATGTCAGAAAAGCTTTGATCCCGGTGGACCGGCTGCTCACTCATATTCCTTCTTTCACTGTTGACCCGTATTATCGTATTCAAGCGGTGAACGGCAAAGCAGTTCCTTGTACAGAAGAAATAAAGGGGCCTGTGAGAATGTATCTGGATGGGGTCATGATCGGGATTGCCGAGCAAAGAGAGCAGGATCGACTGCTGCATTTCAAGGTAATCTGTGCAGATTATCATGATTTTGCCTGATTGGATTGGATCTTTCAGAAAAGATGGCATATCTGAGTTATCAGACAGCGTAATAATACCCTGTCGCAGCCGGACAGTTTGGGATGCATCCGAATCCGCGGCATGACCGGTCTGCTGCAAATGCATTAGATGCCGCATGTTTATATTGTCCGATGTCATCCTAATAGAATATCGATTACAGGCCTGACCATGATCCAATTTGAGATCAATAATGAACAGGCCTGTTTTCATTGATCAAAAAAGATTTGCTTTTTGTGGGCACAGAGAATATAATAAAAATGGTTCGGTATAAAGTGGAACAGTTATACCGATCATCTTCATGTATGTGTACAGGAGGAAAGAATGATGGAAACAGACTCCAGGATTTATCAGGATCTGGACAGGATCCTTCTTACCAGGGAAGAGATCTCGGCAAAAGTGAAGGAAATGGCGGCACGTATCCAGAAGGATTATGAGAACAAGGAATTGGTGATGATCGGGATCCTTAAGGGCGCGGTTGTGTTTTTTTCAGATTTGATCCGCGAGATCGATCTGCCGCTCAGCGTGGAGTTTATGGCGATCTCCAGCTATGGAAGAAGTACCAAATCCAGTGGTGTTGTTCGGATCCTGAAGGACCTGGATCGCGATGTGACAGGGCTGCATGTGCTTGTCGTTGAGGATATTGTGGACAGCGGTCTCACTCTTTCTTATCTGAAGGAAGTGCTCAACACGAGAAACGCGGCTTCCGTTGAGATCGTGACGCTGCTTGATAAGCCGGCTCGCCGTCGTGTGAAGCTGGATGTGAAGTATTCCTGCTTCGACATTCCGGATGCGTTTGTGGTAGGCTATGGTATGGATTATGACGAAAAGTACCGCAATCTGCCCGATATCGGAGTTCTGAAGCCCTGCATATATGAAAAGAATGAATAATGTAAGGAAAAGAAGGTTCTTTTCCGGGAGGAAGATTTGAGGAAATCATCCAAGGGTATTCTGGGATATCTCGTAATGCTTTTGCCGCTGATATTGCTTATCATTTTTCTGAGCGGTGTGAATGCGGATAACGGCAGGCCGATCGAATACAGTGAACTGATCACCTGTGTCAAAAAGCATATGGTGCGTAAAGTGGCGATCGAGGATGAACGTCTGTTTGGTTTGCTTGAAAATTCGCTCGTTCCGGAAGCTAATTTTCCGGGACGGTATGATTTTGTCTGCAATATTGGTTCCTTAAACAGCTTTATGGACGAGGCTCGCGCGATCATTGCGAGGGAAAAGAATATGTCTGCCGATCAGGTGACAACAGAGGATATCGGGTTCCGTGTTGTTTATCTTGAAACACAGAAGAACGCTTTCCTTACGATTTGGCTGCCGTCGATCTTGCCTGTTGTGATCATTATCGTATTCTGGGTCGTGATGATGCGTCAGCAAAATGCGAATGCGAACAGAGCGATGACCTTTGGACGCAGTAAGGCGACGATCGTGGATCCCTCCAAGAACAAGATCACATTTGCAGATGTGGCCGGGGCAAAGGAAGAAAAGGAAGAGCTGGCGGAGATTGTAGATTTTTTGAAAAACCCCAAGAAATATACCGATCTTGGTGCGCATATTCCGACCGGTACGCTGATGGTGGGGCCTCCTGGAACAGGTAAAACCCTGCTTGCCAAGGCTGTGGCCGGAGAAGCAAAGGTGCCGTTTTTCTCTATTTCAGGTTCTGATTTTGTAGAGATGTTTGTTGGCATGGGTGCTTCCCGTGTGCGCGATCTGTTTGAACAGGCAAAGAAGAACGCCCCCTGTATCGTTTTTATTGATGAGATCGATGCGGTCGGACGTCATCGCGGAGCGGGTCTCGGCGGAGGCCATGACGAACGGGAACAGACACTCAACCAGCTTTTGGTGGAAATGGATGGCTTCACCACGAATGAAGGGGTCATTGTACTTGCGGCAACCAACAGAAGAGATATTCTGGATCCGGCACTGCTCAGACCCGGACGTTTTGACCGCCAGGTAACGGTCAACTATCCTGACCTGGAGGGAAGGCGTGCTATTCTGGATGTGCATGCGAAAGGAAAGCCGCTTGCACAGGATGTGGATCTGAATAACATTGCGAAACGTACCCCCTATGCTACCGGTGCTGATCTCAAAAATATTATGAATGAAGGAGCTATTCAGGCTGCACGTGAAAAGAGCAGCTTGATCACGATGGCAAACCTGGTCGAGGCTGTAGAACGTGTTCAAATGGGACCGGAGAAGAAAAGCCATCATGTGCTGGAAGAAGACCGCCGCATCACCGCTATTCATGAAGCCGGTCATGCCATTGCTGCGCATTTTCTTGAAAAGTGTGATGATGTGCATCTGATTACGATCGTTCCCCGGGGAAAGGCTGCAGGTTTCACTTTGGTTTTGCCTGAAGACGAATATGATCACGAAACCCGTTCGGCTATGCTGGAAAAGGTCACGATGATGCTGGCAGGACGTGCTGCTGAAAGCATTATTAACAAGGATGTTTGTACCGGTGCGTCTTCTGACCTGAAACGAGCCACAGATGTGATCCGTGCGATGGTGACCGAATATGGCATGAGCGAAAAGCTTGGCAACGTCTATCTGGGCGATGATCAGGAAGTTTTTGTCGGCATGGAATTTGGCCAAAGCCGCAAATATGGTGAAGAGACGGCTTCCTGTATCGATGCAGAGGTACGGGGAATGCTGAACGCATGTTATGAAAATGCGGTCGCTATCCTGAACCAGCACAGCAGGGAATTAAAGGCTGTTGCTGATGCTTTGATCGAAAAGGAAACTTTGGGAAGAGATGAATTCCTCAAATATATTGAAGAAGATGTACCGGAGGAAAAATCATGATTTCCGGGAAGACGGATCTGCATATGCATTCTTTGTCATCAGATGGTGTTTACTCTCCTTCCGAGCTTGTTAAAAAAGCTGCAGAAGCAGGGATCACTCTGATGGCTCTCACCGATCATGATGATGTTTCAGGACTGGATGAAGCACAGATTGAGGCGGATAAACAGGGCATCCGCTTTATTCCCGGAACAGAGATCAGTACGGGTCCGAACGGAAGAACTCATCTGCTTGTTTACGGGAAAAGCGCCGTTACCAATCTGAAGCTTACGGAATGTCTGCTGTTTTTCAGAAAAGACCGGGAAGATCGTTTCCTTCGCATGTGTGAGCTTGTAAAACAGAAATTACATGTGGAAGTGGACGGAGAAAAGCTGATACGGGAAAACATGGGAAGCATTGGCCGTCCTCATATGGCTGATGAACTGGTCAGACTGAATATCGTACACGACAGAGATGAAGCATTTCGGAAATATATCGGTGATCACGGCCCCTGTTATGTGCCACATCCGGAATTTTCTACGGCACGGGCGATCAGGCTTGCCAAAGAGTGCGGCGGAATCCCAGTGCTTGCACATCCTGGGCTGATCAAGGACAGGAAAAGGCTTTTTCAAGTGCTTCCCGAATGGCTGAATGCCGGGCTCATGGGGTTGGAAGTATATTATCCTGCGCATAAGAAGGAGCATTATGAGCCCTGGCTTTCTATTTCAAGGGAACATGGCCTTCTTGTGACCGGAGGAAGTGATTTTCACGCCCCTGGAGATCAGGATGAAGATCATGGGCTGCTCGGATGCACCTCAACGGAATGGACCTGTATGAAAGAAGATACGGACCGATTGCTGGAAAAACTTGAAAAATAATGGAAACGGGAAATTATGCGGCTTCCGTTTCTGTCAAAAGTGCCGTTGCCGCAGCGGAAACAGGAAAAAAATGATCCTGACAATGGATGTCGGCAATACCAACATGAAGATGGCATTGTTCGATAAGGGTGAAATGGTGGGATACTGGCGTTTGTCTACGACACGAAAGTATACCAGTGATGAAATGGGTTCAACATTACTGAATTTGTTCTCTCTCAAAGGGTTCGATGTACACGATATAGACGGCATTATGCTCTCATCCGTGGTGCCGACGATGAATTTTACGGTGGAACACATGTGCCGCGATTATATCGGCATGGAACCGCTTACTGTGGCTCCTGGAGTAAAGACCGGGATCGATATCAAATATGAGAATCCCCGTGAACTGGGAAGCGATCGAATCTGCAACGCTGTTGCAGCTGCTACGATCTATGGCGGCCCGTGTGTTTATATCGACTTTGGAACAGCTACAACATTTGGTGTGCTTGACGAAAAAAACGCATTTCTGGGAGGCGCGATCTGCCCGGGTATCAAACTGACCAGTGAAGCACTGGTGTCAGGCACTGCAAAGCTGCCGCATGTGGAACTGATCAAACCCGAGCATGTGATCGGAAAAACCACAGTGGCTAATCTGCAGAGCGGTTTGATCTATGGTTATGTGGGACTGGTGGATTATTTATCTGATAAGCTTCGCTGTGAAATGGGATTCCCGCACGCAAAGGTGATCGCCACAGGGGGAACTGCGAAGCTGATTGCATCAGAATCCGGGGTGATTGATGTCGTGGATGGATTACTTACTTTGAAGGGATTGAAAATCATCTGGGAAAAGAACCGTTGATTTTTGAATGGGACCCGGACGAACAGATCAGGTTAACAGGAAAGGAAAAAAGATGGAAAAAATCACGATCGGATTTCTTGGCTGCGGAAATATCGGATGCGGCGTGTGGAACCTGCTGGCTGATTTTACGGGAGAATTGCTCCACCGAAACGATATTGAACTGGTCGTAAAACGTATCCTGGTGAGGGATGTAAATAAGGTTCGCGGTGCTGTGATTCCTTCGGATCTTTTCACTACACGCCCTGAAGAAGTGACCGATGACCCGGAGATCAAACTGGTTGCAGAATTTATGGGCGGGGAGCAGCCTGCCACTTCATATATGATCCGTGCAATGGAACATGGAAAAACAGTTGTAACAGCCAATAAAATGGCGATGGCGCTCAACTGGCATGATCTGCAGAATGCTGCGGAAAAGAACAATGTCGGGCTCTATTATGAAGCCAGTGTCTGCGGTGCCATTCCCATTATCCGCACGGTGAATGATTCCATGCAGGCGAACCGCATCAAGAGCATGATGGGCATTGTGAATGGAACCACCAATTATATTCTGACAAAGATGACTCAGGAGTGGGCAGCTTATCAGGATGTACTGAAAAGGTCTCAGCAGCTGGGACTTGCAGAACCGGATCCGACCAGTGACGTTGAGGGCTTTGATGCAGCATATAAGCTTTCGATCCTTGCATCGCTGGCTTTCCATGCCAGGATCCCTTACCGTTATATTTACCGGGAAGGAATAACGGGGGTCTGCACCGAGGATATCGCTTACGGAAAGGAACTGGGATATACACTGAAGCTGCTTGCAGTTGCTAAGCGGGAAGAACAGGTGATTGATGTGCGTGTTCATCCGGCTTTCATACCGGATTCTCATCCGTTGGCAACCGTTTCAGACAGCTATAACGCAGTTTTTATTCACGGTGATTCCTGTGACGATATCATGGTGCTGGGCAGAGGAGCCGGAAGCGCTCCCACAGCCAGTGCGGTAGTCAGTGACATTATTTACGCTGTGACTCATAAAAAGCCTCTGCATCCAACCTTCAACAGCAGTGATGAACTGGATGCCAGCCTTACGGTGACTGATAACTGGAAATGCGGTTTCTATATTCGTCTCTCCGCTGTGGAGGCGACCGGTGTGCTGGCTCATATCACGGCACGGTTCGGAGAGTGCGGGGTGTCTATCAGAAATCTCATCCAGCGGGATGCGGATCATGAAGGAAGAGTTCCCATTGTGATTATTACACATGGGGCTGGAGAAAAAGATGTACGGCAGGCTCTTGCCAGCATGGATAAACAGCTTGTTCGTCCGGATGCGGTGATCCGCGTTGAAAGTTGAGGATCAGATCATGAAAAAAGCGGTCTACATCATTTTGCTGATTCTGTTTTTGCTTGCGGTATTGGTGCTGGTACCTTCCGGAAGGATTGCCTTTGGAGAAATCAACCCGATCCCTCTTGATGAAAAACGAGGCCCTGCTCCGCAGGAGAATGGATTTATAGGGGATATGGATTATGAGGATCCTTCTCTTTCTGTACATATCGAAAGCGGACGGTATCTCGAAACGGATTATAAGATCGCCTATGTGAAGATAAGCGATCCTTCCCAATTCCGTACCGAGCTTGCGGAAAATTATGCGTCGGATGAAACCAAGGCTCCAGACCGGATGGCTCAGAAGGTAAATGCGGTGCTGGCTGTAAACGGGGATTTTTTTTCTACGGATAAACCCGAAAAATTCATGTGCCGTCAGGGACGGATATACCATGTTGCATGCTATTCACGTTATGACGTGCTTGTGATCGACAAAAACGGAGATTTTCATATTTATCTGCAGCCTCATTGGACATGGAAAAAGGAAAATGTTCTGGAGGAAAGCGCACTTGGATATGACCCCTTGCACGGGTTTGCTTTCGGCCCTGCCTTTGTTGTGGATGGGGTAAAGCTGGATCAAAAAACCTATACGACCCAGAACTGCGGCCCGGATAAGAAAACTCAGCGCAGCGCCATATGCCAGACGGGACCGCTTGAATATCTGTGTATCTGCTGCGAGGGGCCGGAAGATCCCGGTTCCAAGGGTCTTACCATCTATGAGTTTGCTGATCTTGTTTGCTCATTTGAAGGAGTAAATCAGGCTTATAATCTGGATGGCGGTGCTTCGACGACCATGGTGTTCCACGGAAGCAAAGTCAATTCCCCCAATAATCCCAAACAAAGACGTATCAGCGACATTATCTATTTCTGTAGTGCCTACACTTCGGACGGAGAAGAGTAAATGGAATATCCGATCATATTGACCGAGCTTTTCAGCATGCCGATCACCATGTATGCTGTGTTTGTGGTGCTTTCTCTTGTTTGTGCGATCCTGTGCCTTTATCTGATCAGAAAGCGGTATGGTGTAAGATCGGACAGTATTCTGAAATTATCAGTGCTTGCAATTCCTCTTGGTATGGTATGTTCAAGAGGAATGTACGTTCTATGCCGCTTAGAACATTATTCCGCGATGAACTTTGAACCTGCGCTTTGCCTGTGGGAAGGCGGATACATGCTGTGGGGGGCATTGGCAGGGGTGCTGATCGCAGCAGTGATCGTTTCGCGGAAGGATCGAGTGCCTCTCCTGACACTGACGGATCTGCTTTCAGCGCCTACGGCACTGGCGATTGCCATAGGAAGAGCAGCAGAATTTACGGATGGTCAGGGTAAGGGAGCAGTGTTGCCGGATGATTCCGTGTTCCGCTTCTTTCCGCTTGCCTTTGTTACCGACCGTTGGGGCAATGAAACGGAGTGGAGCCTGAGCGTATTTGTGTTTGAATGTGCTGCGGCTTTGATCATGTTCGTGATCCTGATCACTGTGAAAAGGGGAACAGGGAAGAACACGGCCTTGTTCCTGATTCTTTATTGCTCAAGTCAGATCTATTTTGAGCAGCTTCGCTGTGACAGTTTTCCGCGCTGGCTCTTTGTGAGGATTTCACAGCTGATATGCATTGTGGTGCTGTTTTGTTTCGTTATTTATCGGCTGGTGCAGTGGCGTAAACAAACGAAAGGGAAGGATGGAGGATTTCGTAATAAAGCCTGTCTGCTTATTCCCTTCCTGCTGGCGGCCGGCGTGTGTATCGTATGTGAGTTTGCACTTGACGGAAAGCTCCCGTTTATCTCCTACACAGCGGCTTATATTGCCATGGCGGCAGCCTGTGTGTGCTTTGCGTTTACCTCGTATGGAATTTGCATCGGAAATGAAGAATAAACAAAAAACAGATCACCCGGATCGATCTTCGGGAGATCTGTTTTTTAAATCAGTGTCACCTGCGCGCGTCGTCTTCACTGAGGCGTAGCACTTCACCGTGGATGCATACGCGCCCTTCATCCGGGCATTCTGCATCAAAAGATTTGGAGTAGCCATCCCCGCAATTGAGATATCCGCCGTTCAGAAGCGTGTAAACCATGGGATAGATGGTATGCCACAGCTCATGACAAATGGGCGGGCAGGTGTCTTCCACAATAAACTGCTCACCTTTTTCACAAAGTCCGCAGCGGCATTTGCTTTCGGTGATCGTAAGCAGCACATTTGCCATTTTTTATAACCTCCTTTGCAAAGGGTCTGCTTGAAATGGATCAACCCTTTGCATTAAATGTTTACAGCATCAGAATAAGGAATATATTTGTTCCTGTAACAATATTGTATAAACAAACCTTTGATTTGTCAAGGAAAAACGAGAAGATGCTCTGTATTTGAAAACTGTTTTAAGAGGGCAGAAGGTCTATCAGCAAGTCTCATTGTTTTTTCTCGTAGGTGATGGAAGCGGATACCAACGGCACATTTTCACCCGTGCGGGTGAAAGTGATGTGACCGTTATTCAGGTTGATATCCCCTGTGCTGCCGTGAACAGAAGGCTTGCTTAAAAGAAGCTGAACCAGTTTTGCGTTCAGTACCGGTCCTCCTGCTCGGGCGAGACAATCTTTCCAGATGGTGAAATGACAGCCTTGTCTCCATGCACTGCAGCCGAAAGCTTTTGAATTTTCCACGACAGGCTTTCCGCAGAGAGGACAGCTTACCCCCTCCAGCGTTTTTGATGCGTTCGCATTGCCGCGGCCTTTTCCGCGTCTCTCTTCAGGAGCAAATGAACCGGCCTTTTCTGTTCCGGCAGCATACCTGACCAGGCTGACGGTCATATCCCGGATCCCTGTCATAAATTGAACGGGGTCACCTTTGTTTTCGGCAATGTTGGACAAAGCAAGCTCCCATTTTCCGGTAAGTTCTGCACTGGCCAGTTCCGGCGGAACGATGTCGATCAATTCAACTCCCTTGTCTGTTGCATTCAGCGTTTTTTCGCGCCGTACAGCGTAGCCTACCTTGATAAGCCGTTCAAGGATCGCTGCCCGGGTGGCTGGAGTGCCCAAACCGCTGCCTTTCATTTGCTCGCGGAGAGTTCCATCCTCAAGGTCACGCCCGGCATTTTCCATTGCGTAAAGGATGCTGGCATCGGTGTGGGGAGAAGGGGGTTTTGTTGCTTCTTTTTTCGATGAGGCTTTCCTGATCTTTCTTTGATCCCCCTTTTGAAGAGGCGGAAGCGCCGTTTCATCACGGTCCTCCTTGTCACCACTGTCATATACCTTTTTCCAACCCGGTTCTTTCAGGATGCGCCCTGTGCTCTTAAAATGGTGTTCTCCGCAAAGGCTGTTGATCCTGACACTGTCATATTCACAGGCAGGGTAAAATGCTGCGATCGTGCGCCGGGCAATCAGATCGAACACCTTATACTCATCCGGCGGCAGTTTATCAATGGGGCAGGTTTGCGGTGTGGGGATGATCGCGTGATGATCGGTGACTTTTTTATCATCAAAATATCTTGGAGAAACGGGAAGCTTTCCGTCTTTCCATGGAATGTTCGCGACAAGCTCTCGATAGGAAGCAGGGAGCTTTTCCAGCGTTTGTTTGGTACGGGGGATCATATCGTGGGGAAGATAACGGCTGTCTGTACGTGGATAGGTGACTGCCTTCCACTTTTCGTATAGTTCCTGCGTGATTTTCAGCGTTTTATCTGCAGTGAAACCCAGCTTTTTGTTGCATTCACGCTGAAGTGTGGTAAGGTCAAATAATTGTGGGGGAAGATCGCGCTTGCTTTCCTGTTTGATATCGGAAACGATCAGATCCTTTCCCTTCACTTCGGCAACGATCGATTTTGCCTTTTCTTCGGTTTTAATGCGGTTGGAGGTCTTTTCATCCTGAGATGCGGGATCATACCACTGTGCGGAAAAATCGTCTAAACTGACCGTGACAGTGTAGTAATCCGTGGGTATAAAATCTTTGATCTCATGCCATCTTTTTACGAGCAGAGCCAGGGTCGGAGTCTGAACTCTGCCAATGGAAAGGAGTACGTTGTAACGCAGCGTAAAGGCACGGCTTGCGTTCATGCCAACGAGCCAGTCCGCTACGGAACGGGATTCAGCACTGCTGTAGAGACCGTCGTAGCAGGATTCCGGTTTCAAAGAAGAAAACCCTTCCCGAATGGCTTCGTCGGTCATGGAGGAGATCCAAAGTCGTTTTACAGGTTTTCTGCAGCCCGCTTTTTCATATATAAGTCGAAAAATCAGTTCACCTTCGCGGCCGGCATCTGTGGCGCATATCAGACTTTCCACATCGGATGAGTTCATCCATTTTTTCAGCACATTGTATTGTTTTTTCGTCGTGCTAATCACTTTTGTGGGGATCGTATCAGGAAGGATTGGAAGATCCTGCATCCGCCATTTTTTATATTTTTCATCCAGTTCATCTGGTTCGCATAGTGTGACCAGATGACCGACAGCCCAGCTGACGATGTATTTTTCCCCCTTGATGAAGCCTTCTCCGTGTTCACGGCAACCGAGAACACGGGCAATATCACGGCCGACAGAGGGCTTTTCAGCAATGACCAGTATCATAAAAACCACCTGCTTTCCGAAAAACAGTATATCATGATTCTGCTTTCCGGTAAAGCTGTAATGAAACGGTCTGTCATGATGCGATGATGCGATGTATCATATTTTAATATAAGAATATGGCTTTTCAAATATTGAAGAACGTGATAAAATCAAAAAAAGAAAGGGGGCTTGCGTATGCGCTGCGGTTGTCCGGAATGCGGTGCTTTCATGATCCATTCCGAATCATCCAATGATTGCGTCTGCCCGGATTGTCTGTATCGATGCCATGCCTGCCAGGGCACAGGCACTGCGATCAGCAGGGAAGAAGCATTGCACCTGAAAAATATTTTAGCCGGTTCAGACGAAAAGAAGAAGGATATGGACCGATAAACTCGGTCGGGAGGTATTTGCTATGGATATGACACTCAGATGGTTTGGCCCCGGTTTTGATTCTGTAACTTTGGATCAGATCCGCCAGGTTCCCCTTGTGAAGGGCGTGATCACCACGCTTTATGATACGACTCCCGGCGAAGTGTGGAAAGATGAAGCAATCAAAAGCCTGAAGGATACCGTTGAAGCTAAAGGTCTTTCGATCCGGGGAATCGAAAGCGTGAATATCCATGATGATATCAAGGTTGGCAGCGGCCGCAGGGATGAGTATATCGACAATTATATTACAACGCTGGAACGCCTGGGGCAGAATGATATTCACATGGTGTGCTACAATTTTATGCCCGTGTTTGACTGGACCAGAAGTGATCTTGCCAAACCCCGCTTGGATGGCAGCACTGTGCTCAGCTATGATCAGGAGCTGGTGGATAAGATCGACCCCGATAACCTTCTGGCCCACATGGATGAGAAGAGCAACGGTTTTGTGCTTCCGGGTTGGGAACCTGAACGGATGGCAAGGATCCGCGAGCTTTTTAATCTGTATAAGGATGTGGACAGTGAGAAGCTGTTTGAGAATCTTGTATATTTTCTCAAAGCGATCATGCCTGTCTGCAACAAGTATGATATCTATATGGCGATTCATCCGGATGATCCTGCCTGGCCGGTGTTCAACCTTCCCCGTATTATCACCTGCAAGGAAAATATCCTGCGTATGCTGAACGCGGTGGATGATGTACACAATGGCATCACGCTTTGCACAGGAAGTCTTGGAAGCAATCCCCGGAATGATCTGGTTGATATTATCCATGCTGTGAAGGGACGTATCCATTTTGCACATGTGCGCAATATCGTATACCTTGGCGACGGCAAATTTGATGAGGCCGCTCATCCCAGCATCGACGGAAGCCTTGACATGTATGCGATCATGAAAGCCCTGTATGACACCGGTTTTGACGGTCCTATCCGTCCCGATCACGGACGTATGGTGTGGGGTGAAACCGCAATGCCCGGTTACGGTCTGTATGACCGGGCGATGGGAGCCTGTTATCTTACCGGCCTGTGGGAAGCGATCTCGAAAAAGTAAACAGAGAAAGAACGCGGCAGGTGGATAATGACGCTTACTGAATTTCAAATGCGACGGAAAAGCGAATATTACATACTCTCTTTTTGTCAAAGCTTACGAGATGTCGAGGTATCTATTCCTGTTTCAAACAAACAATCAAGTGTTATTAGTTGACAAATCAACTTTTTTAAGCGGAACGATTGAAGAAATAAGGAATATGTTCTGTCTTCGTCTCGACAAAAAGTATATTATATGCAAATATTGATGAAGACAAAAGAGATAAATCTTGCTAATGTTTGTCAAGAGGGAAAACGGAGAAAATGCCCTATCCACCGCCGACCTTGACAGAACGTGCTTGGCCGGTTGGAAGGGCAGCACGGCGAAGGACGGACGGGATCGGAACAAAGGATGACGAGGTAGACCGTCCTTCGCCTCATTGAGCGTAACCGGCCAAGCACAACCTGTCAAGGCAAACCCGCAAGCGGGCGGCTGCTTGGCTGGTAGTGAAGCAGAACAGCTCAGGAACAAACAAGATCGGATACTCGCATTTTGACATGGCAAACAAGCCCGTTGTTGCAGGCGAATGAAAAAAGAATTAAAATGACTGTGATTTACTTATACAGAGCCATGGCTCTGGCGTAGTAGATTCGGAGGAACTTGTTGATTCCAGCCATCTTAGCGACATTGTGCGGCTTCCCATCCTGCTCTTTCTTGAGCATGAAGAGATAGACTGGATCGTCCTGAGGCTTTGTCAGTTTAAGGGCCTGCATAACCTCAAAACAAGCCTTCCGGAGAGCAGGACTGCCACGTTTTGAAATATGGCGGTTCTTGCTCTCGAATTGACCGGATTGATATGGCGGAGCATCGTTACCGGCATAAGAGTTGAGAGCTTTGCCACTGTGAAAGCGGCGTATATCGCCAATTTCAGCAAGAATGATAGGGCCGAGTCTATCACCGACTCCATGCATTGAGCGAAGAACTTTGTGTTCCGGGATCGTTTCGGCAATATTCTGCATTTGGAGTATAATGGTATCTGCTGCATTTTGAGCAGATGCAAGCAGGTCGACACATTGGTTCTGAACAGACCAGATGTAAGGATCTTCGCCGCGGGTCGTAATACTGCTTAAAGCAAGCTCGTAAATAGCTAAGGCCTTGGATGCGGCATAATGGTCAGTTGTTTTTTTGACAAGCGAAGAATAGGCGGAAAGGAAACGGGACTTGCCAATTCTGTGAATCTCGTCAAAGGAATTGAAACGCTTAATAAAAAGCATAAGGGCACAGTTATCCGGATTCCTGCTTTTCAAAGCCAGCAAGGAAGTGATACCAGGCATAGTTTGGTCGAGGTGATCCAACAGGTGTGTTTTGAGTCGGGAAACATCAGCGATACGCTGGCCATACTGACGCGATAGAAATCGCAGATCCTCATACTTCTGTTCCATAGCGCTGTAGGGAGTAAGTTTGTAAGCTTTTTCCAAGGCGTAAGTAGCGATTCTGACGGCATCCTTTTTATCGGTCTTGGCTTTGTGGATTTCAACATCGCCGTACTTTTTCATCTGGTAAGGATTGATGAGACAGACAGGAAAACCTTCGGCCTGAAGTTTCTTCAATACTGGATAATGGTAGTGGCCGGTGTACTCCATGAGGATGGTGACAGGTGCGTCAAGCGCTCTCAACCGTTCGACAAGGCTGTTCATTTCCTGCAGCGTATGTGCCATGTTGAATGGGTGGGCAAGTGGTGTGCCATCCGAGTTGAGTATGGCAACGGTGCTCTTGGATTTAGATACGTCGATTCCAACAGCGATCATGGGATCCCTCCTTCGTACTGTGATTGATTGGGCCCAGCGCTTCACAATCCATTCATAATAGCTTGTTAAACGGGAGCGATCCTTCGTCCCAACTTGCTTAATCGAATGCCGGCTGATGAAGGCTGGCTGACACATTTATCTTCGGGCGTGATGTCCCACTTCCAGATTACGTCAGCCAATCTCCTTCATCATAAGGGAAAAGCGAAGGCTTTCAAACCCTCGCTTATATATTACTAATTCCGGTTTTTCGGATTAAGAAAACAGGAAATGTGAAAAAGCACCAACAGACATGAGGATTTGACCGCCAAAGGCAAATCCTCTTTTTATGGTGTCATCCTTATCATGATATGAATTCCACCCTTTCTTTTGTGTGTCTGAGATGATTTGGAACGGGAATCAAGTGAAGCAGAGAGGGCTAACGCATATTCGTACGAGTTTTCCCGGGTAAAAAAGTCTTGCCTTTTTAATATGAATGTGATAATACATATACGAAACTGATTCTGTCAGGAACAGGAAATTATTGGAAATTATGAGACTTTGCGTGTCATATTCATCCAAAAACCATTGAAACAATGAAGACGGAGTTCTGAATGAACGAAGAAAAGAACAGAAACGGGCTGCCGAAAGCCACCCTTACCTGGTATCCGGGGCACATGGCAAAGGCGAAACGGATCCTCTCTGATCAACTTTCAAGAATTGATGTGATCATTGAGCTGTGCGATGCCAGGCTGCCCTTATCCAGCAGGAATCCGGATCTGATCAGGCTTGGGAAAAATAAACCCAGAGTGGTCCTGCTTGGAAAAGCAGATTTGGCAGATCCGAACGAAACCGCCAAATGGATACGTTATTTCAAGGCAGAAGGTGCAACGGAATGCATGGCGCTGGATACCAGAATGAAGGCAGGAACTGTTCTTCCGCTTGTTGAGAAGGCTGCAGCAAAAGCAGTAGATAAAGCTGCTGAACGCGGAATCCGCAAAACGGTGCGATGTATGGTGATAGGGGTTCCAAACGTAGGAAAGAGTACGTTGATCAACCGTCTGCATGGAACCCCGGTGGCTAAGGTTGGGGATATGCCGGGAGTTACGCGCTCTGCACAGTGGGTAAGGATCAGCCCGTATCTGGAATTGCTTGACAGTCCGGGGCTTCTTTGGCCAAGACTGGATGATGCTCTTGCAGCAAGAAGGCTTTGCTATATTGCCGCGATCAAGGATGATATCGCGGATATGTCTGAACTGACGATCCAGCTTTTGACCGATATGCTGGAGGCAGCTCCCAAAGCCCTGGAAGAACGTTTTCACATTGCTGATCGAAGCCTTTCGGGTGTTAATTTGCTGGATGCGGTATGCAAGGGACGCGGTTTTCTCTTAAAAGGCGGATTGTATGATTATGACCGTGCCTGCACTGTCGTTCTGGATGAGTATCGTGGAGGAAGGCTTGGCAGGATCACACTGGAAAAGTGTCCGGTGATCCGGACAGAAAGGGACGACAATGAACAAGCGCCGCGAGGAGAGAATACAGTGCCTGATGCAGACGGACGCACCCTTGTTTGATGCGGGCATCGTTTTTGCCGGAATGGATGAAGCGGGAAGAGGACCTTTGGCAGGAGATGTATACGCGGCATGTGTGATCATGCCTCCGACACCGGTGATCGAGTGGGTCGATGACAGCAAGAAGCTGAGCGAGAGCAGACGGGAACAGGTATATGAGCAGATCCTGGAAACTGCTCTGTATGTTGGGGTCGGGCGTGCAGATCCGGTGGAGATCGACTGTATCAATATTCTTGAAGCGACAAGAAACGCCATGCGTAGGGCGGCAATGCCGGCGCCTGCTACGCTGTTTCTGGTGGATGCGGTCACGAAGCTGGGATTGCCCGGTGAAGAAAGAGCGATCATTCACGGAGATGCTGTCAGCTATTCCATTGCTGCGGCCAGCATCATTGCCAAGGTAAGCAGGGACCGTGAAATGCGGAAAATGGATGAACTGTATCCTGTGTATGGATTTGGAAAGCACAAAGGATATGGAACCAGAGAACATATTGAAGCATTGAAAAAATACGGTCCTTGTCCGATTCACCGAAAGAGCTTTATCACTCATTTTATCGAATGACCGGAATCGGCCTGTAAAAAGGACATGCATGTGGAAAGAATAACGGATACAGAAGCAAAAGCCTACCGTCTTGGCCTGCTGGGCGAGATGAAAGCGGAAGCTTATCTCAAAAAGAACGGCATTTGTATTCTGAAACGCAGGTTTCGTTCAGGCGGCGGTGAAATTGACCTGATCGGTGATGATAAAGGGATCATTTGTTTTATTGAAGTGAAATACCGTCCCCGTGGAGTGCCCGGAGAGGGAATTCGAGCCGTTGACATCAGAAAGATCGAAAGGATCCGGAAGACGGCGGCTGCATACATGAAAGGAAAAAAAGAACGGCCGGTACGTTATGATGTACTGGAAATCACCGCTGCGGGGATCACCTATCTCCGCAATGCGTTCTGAAACTGAGAGCAAATATGAGAAAGAAGAAGGAACGGAAGCTTGCATTTCTTTTTGTTCTGCTTACCATGATGTTGATTCTGTGCTCCTGCGACGCGGGAAAAGGGAAGAACGGGGAAGACGGAGAATTGCTTTTGAACGGGGATTTCTCCGTTTTGCAGGGGCAGTTGCCGGCAAGCTGGCAGACAGACGCCTGGTATTCGGACAGCATTTATACCGAATATTTTGTTGAGCAGACTGATAGCGGGAACTGTATTCATATCGTAAACCACGAAATGAATGATGCCCGTTTCAAACAGAAGGTCAAGGTTCAGCCCAATGAAATATACCTTCTGCATGGATTTGTACGGGTCGATGCCGATGAAATAATGAATGGCAGAGGCGCAAACCTGTCTATTGGCGGGCTTTATGCGTTTTCTGAAAGCTATTTTGGACATGATGCTTCGGATGAGTGGCATGAGATCAGCTATTATGGAAGAACAGGTCCTGAGCAAAAGGAGCTGGAAGTGTTTGCCCGCCTCGGCGGCTATGGCGGCGAATCAAAGGGAGAAGCCTGGTTCAGGGATCTGAGCCTTAAAAAGGTTTCCTCGATCCCTTCTGACGCTTATGCAGCCCTTTGGTATGATCCGCAGGCAGGAATCAAAACAGAACAGGAAACTCCGGACAGGATCGAGACAGCAACGATGACTCTGCTTCTTTGCTGTGGGTTATATTTGTTGATCGCAGAATTATGCGTGATCGTTTTCAGAAAAAGTGATACAGATCTTTCTTCCAAAAAGGAAAGGAGATTCATGATCCTTTGCGGTGCTGTTTTCGCGGTGGGGCTGGCTGCCCGTCTTCTTACCGCATCGCGTGTATTCGGTTTTGATGTAGATATCGGCTGCTTTACTTCATGGATGCAGACTGCGCGGGATCATGGATTCACACAGTTTTACGGAACAACCGGTTTTTGTGATTATCCGCCCGGATATATTGCCGTACTGCGTTTGTTTTCAGTCTTTGGTGTAAATTCGTTTACGGTGAAGCTTCCGTCCGTGTTTTTTGATACTGTCACGGCGATCATGATCCTGATATACGGGAGCAGGCTTTCATCAAGAAAAAATGCGATGGGGGCAGTCATATTATATATGCTGAACCCTGTCACCATTCTGACTGGTGCGGCGTGGGGACAGTCTGATTCTGCCATGACCGCATTGCTGCTGCTTTGTGTGCTTGAAGCGATTTCTGGAAGGTGGTATACCGCGCTTCCTGCGTATACTCTTTCTGTTCTTATGAAACCGCAGGCGCTGATGTTTGGGCCGCTGGGGCTGGTATTTTTGCTGACCGAGGTGATCAGGAAAGGAAATACCGACAAAAAGAGACAACAATACCATAAGTTACTTGAAGCAGGCGTGGGAATCCTGCTTTCATTAGCGATCTTCCTCCTTTTTATGCTTGTATTCCGGGGAGACCAGGAATTTGGCTGGCTGATCCGGTTATACTCAAAGACGATGACCAGTTATGCCTATGCAACGGTAAATGCCTGCAACGTTTATTTTTTGCTGGGGCTGAACTGGGTGGGAGTCGAGCAGCCGGTACGTTTACTGGCAATTCTGCTGTGTACTTTGATCGGTGTGATCCCCTGTGTTGTTGCCCTGCTGCGGGTGAAGCAATCTGACGCACTGAAAGCAGGTGAAAGTGAAAAACGAAACCGCCGCATCCTGTCAGCAATGCTTTTTGTGATGTTGTCAGCAGGCACAATTGCAGTGTGCCTTACCGTGTTTGGGAAGCTTCTCAGTTTTTCTGCATTTGGAACGATCGAGACGGTTCTTTATGTACTTCTCTTCTGCAGTATTGCTGTAATCAAGCGTGATGTAAAGGATCTCCCACTGCTGGGAGCCGGAATGCTGATCCTTCTTTTCAATACGGAAACGATGATGCATGAACGGTATCTGTTCCCGGCGATCGCACTGCTTGCCTGTGCGTATCTTATTCAGCGTGACCGGCGTATTCTCTGGCTGATGATCGGAGTGAGCCTGTCCAGCCTTTTGAATATCGGATGTGTTCTGGACAGGAACATCCGTATTGGAGGAGCTCTGGCACATCTGAACGGTCCGCAGGTCGGAATATTCAGCGATATGAAAGCCGTGGAGTATCTTGCCGCTGCAAGAAATGTGATATCAGCCGGGTTTGCGCTGTATTTGTGCCTGGATATCTGCATACTGCGAAATCCGCCTAAAGAATATGATGCATTGAGTAAGGAACAGAAGACCCGATCAAGCCCTGCGCAGAAGGATCAGGATCGGATCAATGGTTTGCTCAAGAACAGTGAAGCCCATTCTTCGCGACTCAGCCGGAAGGATGTGCTGGTCATGGCGCTTGTCACGATCGTGTACGCTGTGCTGGCTTTGACGAATCTCGGTTCCACGAAAGCTCCTCAGACAGGTTATATTTCCCGCAATGAACATGAAAAGATCCTGTTTGACCTTGGAGAAAACAGGACCTTCAAGCTGCTCTACTATCCAGGGATCCAATGGCAGGAGGAGTATGATCTTACTGTGAGGACCGGGGATTACGCAGAGTTTTTATCAGGACCTTATGAATTTACACTGCATCCGGGAGACTGCTTCCATTGGTCCTATGTGCTGGGCGGTTACGAAATGAACGGCCGGTATATAATGATCGATACAGGTGCACGAAATTATGGAGATGTGATCGGCGCATCCCTGATGGAATTTGTGTGCCGCGATCCGGTGACAAATGAAAACATCCCCATGACGCTGGTGTCTGGCCCTGAAGGAAGCGAAAAGCTGTGCGATGAACCGTATACGATCGACGGAGAACCAAGCTGGTGGAACAGCACTTATTTTGATGAGATCTATCATGCCCGCACCGCCTATGAGCATTTGAACGGTCTCAGGACCTATGAAACGACGCATCCACCGCTTGGAAAAGTGATCATGAGCTGGTGCATTCGTCTCTTTGGCATGACTCCCTTTGGATGGCGTATTGCCGGGGCGCTTTGCGGCGTTTTGATGCTCCCCGCCATTTATATGCTTGCAAGATTGCTGACAAAAAAACGGAAGTATGCAGTGGGAGCAATTCTTGTGTTTTCCTTTGACCTGATGCATTTTACCCAAACCAGGATCGCAACGATTGACAGTTTTGTGGTGCTGTTTATCATGTGGAGCCTGTATTTTATGGTATACTGGGTGAAACAGGATTATTTCGGTGTTCGGTTTGTCAAGACATTGATCCCTCTCGCTCTGAGCGGATTGTTTATGGGCCTGAGCATAGCCAGCAAGTGGACAGGCTGCTATAACGGAGTAGGACTTGCTGTGCTGTTCTTTGCAACGGTGATCAGGCGGTTCCTTCAGGCAAACAGCGCTGCAAGGTGTGTTCGTTCTGCAGAAAAAAACGAAAAACTGCCGGATAAGGTGCTGAAGGCAGCAGCGCATGGAAAAATGATGCTGCTAATAAGTGTGCTTTCATGCCTGGTGTTTTTTGTGGCGGTGCCGGCGATTATCTATTATCTGAGTTACATACCCTATTTCCGATATGCCGGAGGGGTAAGTCTGCAGCGGGTGATCGAAGCAGCGGAAGGGATGCTTTCCTATCACACGATTGCCGGGCTGGGAATGGATCATTTCTTCTATTCGCCATGGTATGAGTGGCCTCTTGTTATCAGGCCGATGTGGTATTTTCAGAATATCTATCACGCAGATGGAATGAGCTCGACGATCATGTGTATGGGAAATCCTGCCGTATGGTGGGGCGGTTTGCTGGGGCTCATTCTGGTCATTGTCGCGGCAGTCTACCCGCTCTATAAGAGAATTACCGGTCATGATCCGCTGCAGCTGGCACCGCTTCAGCATTACGGACAGGATCTCAGAATTTTGATCCTCATGTTCTTTGCTCAGTATCTTCCCTGGATGCTTGTGCCGAGAGGAACCTATATCTATCATTATTTTGCCTGCGTGCCTGTTATTATCCTGTGTATCATGAAGATGATGGATATGATCGAGATCGCACACGATAAACAGAACGCGGAAATGATAGAATCCAAACCGTCCGAGCGAAACGGAAAAACCTCCAATGCAAAGAGAAAGAAGGGTGTGATCTATTGGATCCTGCCCCTCTATGTGCTGAGCTGCTTTGTTTTGTTCGTGCTGTTTTTCCCTTATGCCAGTGGGATCGTTGTACCGGTAAAATGGCTGGAGATGATGAAGTGGTTCCCAAGCTGGCTTTGGTACTGATAGAGAGAACGACCGACCATAGTGGGACTAGACAGTCCTGGAGGACTTTTTAATGCTTGCAAGAACATTATGCTATGCACTGCAGGGAATAGACGGCTGCCCTGTCACGGTGGAAACGGATGTATCCTATGGGGTCTATGCGTTTGCTATGGTGGGTTTACCGGACGCTGCTGTGCGGGAAAGTCATGACAGAGTCAATTCTGCGCTTAGAAACAGCGGTTATGCGGTTCCGGAAGGGAAGATCACCATCAACTTAAGCCCGGGTGATCTGAAAAAGGAAGGCGCGGCATTTGACCTTCCTATTGCCGTATCGTTGATCGCCGCAAGCCGTCAGGCACCGCTTTCCGATCTGATGCAGGTGCTTACCCTTGGAGAACTTGCTCTTGACGGTTCGCTTGTGCCTGTGCGGGGCGTACTGAGCATGGTGATCGCCGCAAGGGAACAGGGAATCACTCAGGTAGTACTTCCGGAAGGGAATGCAAAAGAAGTGCAGGCCGTTGAGGGGATGATGGTTTTTCCTGCCAGAAACCTGAGACAGGTCGTGGAGCATCTGAGCGGGAAAGCGGTGCTTGAAGCGCAGCATCAGCATTCCTATTCAGAATGTCTGACTGGAAGAAAAGAAGAATACGACCTTAGCCAGGTACGTGGCCAGGCAGGCGCCAGACGGGCACTGGAGATCGCCGCGGCAGGTGCGCATAACCTGCTTATGATCGGTGTGCCCGGCAGCGGAAAAACGATGCTGGCCCGGTGTCTTCCAGGGATCCTGCCGGATATGAGCGTTGAGGAAGCATTTGAAGTGACCAGGATCCATTCGGTAGCCGGTATGCTTGCTCCGGGTGAAGGGTTGATCACACAGCGTCCCTTCCGTACTCCGCATCATTCGGCCTCAATGGCGGCTCTGATCGGCGGAGGGATAGATGCAAGGCCGGGAGAAATCAGTCTGGCACACAATGGGGTACTTTTTCTGGATGAATTGCCGGAATATCCAAGAACGGTGCTGGAATCATTGCGTCAGCCGCTGGAGGATGGTTTTGTTAATGTCAGCCGTGCAAAGGCACATTCGCGTTATGATTGCCGCACGATGCTGGTTGCGGGTATGAACCCCTGTCCGTGCGGATATTACGGAAGCAGGACTCGCCCCTGTCGTTGTACAGAGCATGATATAAGAAGGTATCTTGACCGGATATCGGGTCCTATGCTGGATAGGATCGATCTGCAGATCGAAGTGGATGCTGTGCCGGTAAGCGAGATACAGCAGTCCACCCCTTCTGAAAGCAGTTCAAGCGTGAGGGAAAGAGTGCAGAAAGCCCGTGAAATGCAGCGGGAAAGACTCAAGGATACCTGTTTCTATGCGAATGCTCAGATGGGCAGCAGGGAAATAAATGAATTTTGCAAATTAGATAACGCTGGAAAAAAACTTCTGGAAGCGGCAGTGGAAAAGATGCACCTGAGCATGAGGGGATATAACCGGGTGCTGAAAGTGGCAAGAACTATTGCTGATCTTGCGGGAAAAGAAGAAATCGGAGTGGGTGCAATTGCTGAAGCGATTCAGTACCGAACTCTCGATCAGAAGTATTGGTCAAAATGACAAGGCAGGTACATTAATGAAAACATATACCGATGAACAGAAGGCCCTGCTTTGGCTGCACAGCGAAGATACCCTTTCGTGGCGCGTGACCGATATGCTGATCGATCGGGAGGGCAGTGCTGCCGCAGTTTGGGAGCATTTCGGTTCACAGATGGGATCTCTCATAGGAAAAGCCTGGGAAAGTCTTTCAGAGAAACGAAAACAGGGATCGGAATACAGCGTAAAGCAATTGGAAAAGCTGGGATGCAGAGCACTGTTTCCGGAGGATGATGAATACCCGGAGAAACTGAAATATATTGATGACCGACCGCGGGTGCTTTATGTAAAGGGAACGATATCCCAAGCGTGCAGCGTTGCGATCGTGGGAAGCAGAAGGGACACCCGTTATGGGAAACAGAATGCTTTCCGCGTCGCGGCGGAGCTTTCAAAGGAAAGGGTGAACGTGATCAGCGGGCTTGCACGGGGCATTGATACAGCGGCACATGAAGGCGCACTGTCGGAAAACGGATATACCGCTGCCGTGTTGGGATGTGGGATCGACCTGTGTTATCCACCTGAAAACAAAGTTCTTCTTACGAATATTCTTGATAAGGGCGGAGCGATACTAACAGAGTATCCTCCCGGTTCTCAGCCGGTCAGCTACCATTTTCCGCTTCGGAACCGGATCATCAGCGGCATTGCGGATGCCCTTCTTCTGATCGAAGCACGCCTCAAGAGCGGAACGAACAGCACGGTCAATTATGCTCTCAGTCAGGGCCGTGAGGTCTTTTGTCTGCCCGGAAATGTGGATGCGCCCGGCAGTGAGCTTCCGCTCAAGCTGCTCAAGGAGGGAGCAGGCATCTGTACCTGCGGCGAGGATATCATGAGCCGTATGGGATGGAAAACGAACCAGACAGATCTTTTTTCTCCGCCGGATGCTTTGGCATCGGATGATCCGATTCTCAGATTGCTTTCCGGGGAAGAAAAGACATTTGAGGAATTACTGGTCGAAACCGGCATGGATGTGTCTGAACTGAATGCTCAGCTTACGATACTGCAGTTTACCGGGAAGATTGCGAAGCACGCGGGAAGAACATATTCCTTACTTTAATATCATCAATAAGGTTATAAAGGAAAAGGAGGACAAGCATGGCATCAGCAACGAAACTGGTGATCGTCGAATCACCTGCGAAAGCCAAGACCATTGCTAAATATCTTGGAAAGGGATACAAGGTGGAAGCATCGCAGGGACACGTGCGCGATCTGCCCAAATCTCAGCTTGGCGTGGATGTGGAAAATGATTTTGAAATGAAGTATATCACCATCTACGGAAGGGGGAAGATCCTGACCAAGATCCGCAAGGAAGCGAAGAATGCCCGGCAGATCTTTCTTGCGACCGACCCAGACCGTGAGGGAGAGGCTATTTCATATCATCTTGCCAATGTACTGGGAATTGACCCGGAGAAGGCACAGAGAATTGAATTTCATGAGGTAACGCAGACTGCGGTGCGTAATGCGATCGCCAATCCCCGTTCCATCGATATGGACCGGGTGGACGCACAGCAGGCACGCCGCGCACTGGATCGGCTTGTTGGCTATAAAATCAGTCCACTTCTCTGGATGAAAGTGAAAAAAGGTCTCAGTGCGGGAAGAGTACAGTCTGTTGCTACCCGTTTGGTCGTGGATCGCGAAAAGGAAATCGACGCATTCATCCCGGAAGAATACTGGGAACTGGATGCAGAAGCTCTTTTGCCTGTGCCAAGAGGAAGAAAAAACACTTTTTCCATGCGCCTGCACTTACTCGATGACAGAAAGGCGGATATCAGGAATGAGCAGGATGCGCTGAATGCCAGGAAACGCATTGAGAATTCCGATTTCGCAGTCACAGCCGTGCGGACTGGAGAAAAACGCAAGCAGCCGGCTCCTCCCTTTACGACTTCTTCGCTTCAGCAGGAAGCAGGCCGGAAGCTGAATTTCACGACCATGAAAACAATGCAGATCGTGCAGCAGCTTTATGAGGGTATTGAACTGGAAAAGGAAGGGGCACAGGGTCTTGTGACTTATATCCGTACCGACTCTGTACGGGTAAGTGACGAAGCCATGGCGGCAGTAAGAAGCTATATTCCAGAACAGTATGGGAGCAACTATCTTCCTGAAACTCCCAATGTGTATAAAGGACGCAGTAATGCGCAGGACGCACATGAGGCGATCCGTCCTACAGACATTACCAGAACGCCGGACAGTATCAAATCTTCCCTGACAAGAGATCAGTATAACCTTTATCGTCTCATCTGGAGCAGATTTATTGCAAGTCAGATGAGCTGTGCGGTTTACAAAACTATGCAGATGGATGTGACTGGAAACGGAGTGCAGCTGCGTTTCAGCGGCGAACATAAGGACTTTTCCGGTTTCACAGCGGTTTATGAAGAGGGAACGGATGATGAAACGGAAAAGACGGAAAACCTGCTTCCGGATTTCAGGGAGGGAGAGCCTGTCATCATAAAGGAAGTCAAGGCTGTGCAGCATTTTACACAACCGCCCGCCCGTTACACGGAAGCGACCCTCGTAAGAACCATGGAAGAGCTCGGGATCGGACGTCCTTCCACCTATGCTCCCACCATCACCACGATCATCACCCGCGGGTATGTTTCACGGGAAAATAAGCGGCTGTATCCAACAGAATTGGGAAAAATGATCACCGATTTGATGGTGCAGTATTTCAGCGGGATCGTCGATACGGATTTCACTGCTTTGCTGGAGGATCGTCTGGACGGAGTGGAAGAGGGAACCGTCCAGTGGAAGCAGGTACTTCGGGATTTCTATCCGCCGTTTGAGGAAATGCTTACTCATGCGGAGGCGGAAGCAGAAAAAGTCGAGATCCGGGATGAAGTGAGCGATGTGCCCTGCGACAAGTGCGGCGAAATGATGGTGTATAAGGTTGGAAGGTTTGGAAAATTCCTGGCATGCCCCAATTTCCCGGAATGCAGAAACACGATGCCTATTCTAAACTACATTGAGGCGGCTTGTCCCAAATGCGGAGGGCGTTTGCTTGAAAAAACCAGCAGAAAGAACCGCCGTTTTTACGGCTGTGAGCATTATCCGGATTGCGATTTCGTTTCCTGGGATAAACCTGCTGTAAAAAAGTGTGAAAAATGCGGAAGCTTCATGACGGAGAAAAAAAATAATAAAGATGAGACGTGGCTGCTTTGTGCAAATGAGAATTGCAGACACCGGGAGCTGCTTTCCAATCCCGAAACGGAGGCCGTGAAGGAATGAAACCTGTTAACGTGATCGGGGCTGGCCTTGCCGGCTGTGAAGCGGCCTGGCAGCTGATCAAAAGAGGGGTCCCTGTGGTTCTTTATGAAATGAAACCGGAGAAGATGACTCCGGCTCATCAATCCGTTCTGTTTGCTGAGCTTGTGTGTTCCAATTCCCTGCGTAGTGACAGGCCTACCAATGCCGTAGGTTTGCTCAAGGAAGAAATGAGGCGGATGGACAGCCTTATCATGAAGGCGGCCGATCTGTCGCGGGTGCCTGCCGGAGGAGCATTGGCAGTGGATCGCGAGCAGTTTTCCGGTTATATCACGGAAACACTCAGGAAACATCCTCTGGTGACGGTGAAAGAAGAAGAGATGACCGGGATACCGGAAGCCCCCTGTATTATTGCTACAGGTCCTCTGACGAGTGAAAAAATGTGTGACGCGATCCGTGAGCTTCCGGGAATGACGACCCTTAATTTTTACGATGCCGCCGCTCCGATCGTGACGGCGGATTCACTGGATATGACTCAGGTATACCGCGCGTCCCGTTATGGAAGAGGAGACGATTATCTGAACTGTCCGATGGATCGTGCACAGTATGAAGCATTTTGGAAGGCTTTGACAGAGGCGGAAACCGCTCCGGTGCACGGATTTGAAGAAACCAAGGTGTTTGAAGGATGTATGCCGGTTGAATCCATGGCCAAGCGGGGCCCCATGGTGTTGGCATTCGGACCGCTCAAACCGGTAGGTCTGCCCGATCCCCGCACCGGGAAGGATCCTTATGCTGTGGTGCAGCTAAGGCAGGATGACGCAGCAAACACGCTTTATAATATCGTGGGTTTCCAGACAAGATTGAAGTTTCTGGAACAGAAACGGGTGTTCGGTATGATCCCCGGTCTTGAGAATGCTGAGTTTGCCCGCTATGGAGTGATGCACAGAAACACGTTTCTGAATAGTCCCGGTATGCTGGACGAGCATTATTGCATGCTGAGCCGCGATATGACCTATTTTGCCGGTCAGATGACCGGTGTGGAAGGCTATGTAGAATCTGCTTCCAGCGGCCTTGTATGCGGAGTGGATCTGGCTATGCGGCTGCTTGGAAGATCCCGTCCTGATTTTACCAGACAAACAGCGATAGGTTCGCTTGGTTATTATGTATCCTGTACCAATACCCGTTTTCAGCCCATGAACGTGACCTTTGGGATCATACAGGGACCGGATGTAAGGGTACACAGCAAAATGCAGAAGTATGAGGCGATTGGAGAAAGGGCTCTGAAGATCATTGACGGGCTGAATGAGAAAACGAATCAGGATCGCTTTGAGGAGGAGGAAAAATGAGCTTAAAGGGAACCACGATCTGTGCGGTAAAAAAGAACGGTCAGATCGCGATTGCAGGCGACGGACAGGTCACCATGGGTGAAAATACGATTTTTAAAAGCAATGCGAGAAAGGTGCGGCGGATCTACAACGATTCTGTCGTAATCGGTTTTGCAGGAACAGTATCGGACGCTTTTGTTCTGAGTGAACGCTTTGAGGATAAGCTTTCACAGTGCGGGGGCAATCTTGAACGCGCGGCGGTGATGCTTGCTCACGATTGGCGTGGAGATCACGGAATGCGCCAGCTTGAAGCAATGATGATCGTTGCGGATAAGACCGGGATGTATATCGTTTCAGGAACCGGTGAAGTGATCGATCCGGATGGGGGAATCGCGGCAATCGGAAGCGGCGGGAACTATGCGTTGGCGGCTGCAAGGGCTCTTTCTGAAAATACAGACCTGTCCGCTCATGAGATCGCGGATAAGGCGCTTCATATTGCAGCGGGAATATGTGTTTTCACAAATGACAGCATCGTTGTGGAGGATGTTTGAGCATGAATGAACTTAGTGTGATGAAAAATCCCTCCAGAGAATTGACGCCAAGAGAAGTGGTCCGCGAGTTGGACAGATATATTATCGGACAGGATGAAGCCAAGCGCGCGGTTGCCATTGCGCTCAGGAACCGTTATCGCCGCAGTATGCTGACAGAGGAACTGAGGGATGAGATCAGCCCCAAAAACATCCTGATGATCGGGCCTACCGGTGTCGGAAAGACCGAGATCGCAAGACGTCTGGCAAAACTGGTGAAAGCCCCTTTCATCAAGGTGGAAGCGACCAAATTTACTGAAGTGGGATATGTTGGCCGGGATGTGGAATCCATTATCCGTGATCTTGTAGAGAACGCGGTGAGGATGGTGAAGGATGAATTTGCGGAAAAGGTATCTGCCCGTGCCCGGGTGATCGCGGAGGATCGCCTGCTTAATCTGCTTGTTGACCCGCCCAAAAAGAAAAACGGAAATCCTCTCGATATCCTTCTTGGCCGTAATCAGGAACCGGTGAGGACGGAGGAAGAAACCGTCCGTCTGGCGGATGAAAGAGAGGATATGAGGCTTCGGCTTCAGAGAGGGGAACTTGAAGAAAGAGAGCTGGAGATCGAAGTGCAGGAGGAAGCGCCTCAGCTGGAGGTTGGTGGCGCTGCGATCAGCATTGGCGATATGATGGGAGATATGATGCCGAAGCGCACCAAGATCCGTCATGTTAAGGTGAAGGAAGCAAGAAAGATCCTGACCGCAGAAGAAAGTGATAAACTGATCGACCAGGACGCAGTAAAAGAAGAAGCTGTTCGCCGGGCTGAACAAAGTGGAATCATATTTCTCGATGAGATCGACAAGATCGCAGGCCGAGGCGGCCAGAACGGTCCCGATGTGTCCAGAGAAGGCGTACAGAGAGATATTCTTCCCATTGTGGAAGGCAGTGTGGTGAACACCAAATATGGGCCGGTACGTACGGATTTTATGCTGTTTATCGGCGCGGGAGCTTTCCATGTGGCCAAGGTGAGCGATCTGATCCCGGAACTGCAGGGACGCTTTCCAGTGCATGTGCAGCTGCATTCTCTTACGGAAGAGGATTTTGTAAAGATCCTGACCCAGCCGGATAATGCCCTTACGCTTCAGTATAAAGCCATGCTGGAGGTTGATAAGGTGCACCTTACATTTGAAGAAGAGGCTCTTCGTGAGATCGCAAGGGTGGCTATGCTTGCCAATGAATCCGGTGAGGATATTGGTGCAAGAAGGCTGCACGCTGTGTTTGAGGAATTGCTCGAGGATGTATCCTTCAATGCCGGCGGGGATGAGATGCCGGATGTATATCTTTCTGTTAACGAGATCTATGTGAAAGAGCATCTGAAGTGTGCCAAACAGGCGGATCTGAAACGGTTTATCCTTTGAAATCGCACATGTATTTTGATCATCCATATAAAAAGGTCCTCATATCAGGATGTGTTTTCCTGATATGGGAACCCTTTTCTTATGTGTTGTTGTTATCCATGCTGGATACGTATGGATAATATCTGTTTGGCTCTATGCATCACAGATCAGGGGCTGATTTACCATTTGGCATTCAAAGCACGTTTGATCGCAGCCTGATGGTCAGGGTCTACCTTTTTACTGCCGTGAGTTTTGCTTCCCGTAAAGTGAATGCAGAAATGACCGTCAAAATTGTTGTTTTTGATCGTTGTCGTTCCATGAGGCATCGCGTTCTGACTTGCGGCATAAACATGACCGTTATACAGCACCAGGATCGCCCTACGGCTCCAGCTCCAGCTCCCGCCGTAGATGGATTTCATGGTTGCGGTATCTTCAGCGCTAAGCGGCTCGCAATCCATATGATTGCCTCCGCTCCAGCGTCTGCAGCGGAAGGTTCTGCCGGTCAAAACATCCTTTACTGTGAAGGTAGCGCCCTTCGGGATCTTTTCACTGCCGCCTTCAAACCAGATCAATTCTTCTGTAACGTAGGTATAATTGCGGGCATTTGTTCCGAACAGAGCTTTTATTGTGTCAAATCCGGCCTCACCGTCTGCTGTGATGCCGCGGGCTTTTTGGAAAGCAGTGACAGCGTCAAATGTGGAAGTGCCATAGATCCCGTCAATAGGCTTTTTGAAGTATCCTTTGATCTTGAGCGCCTGCTGAAGCGCTGTGACGCTTTCGCCGCTGTTGCCCTTCTTTGTTGTAGCAGGAACCTTGATCTCACTGATCTTAGTGATACCGTTCATCTTGGGATCGTCTGCAACGGTGGTGACAGATACTTTCCCAAAGAGCTTCTTGATCGTGGCGTAGTCCGCTTTTCCAGTCAAAGGAAGGCCGTTGGCTTTCTGATAAGCGTTGACCGCTTCTTTGGTGCTGTTTCCAAATTTTCCGTCCACTGTTGAGGTGAATTTTCCTTTCAGCTTCAATGCCTGCTGCAGCTTTTCAACATCCTCTCCGGTAGATCCCATACTAAGATACCCGGGAGCTTCACCAAGTGCTGCAATGCTGGTCGCATTGGCATATTTACTGTTGGAAGGCTTGGGAGTAGGGGAGGGAGTGGATGAAACCAGCTTCATGTAGCTCGAGGATACATATCCGATTTTACCGCCTGACTTTATCTTATAGAACCCATTTTGACTTGCCTGAACCTGAACACAGGTGTCCTTACAGAGCTCCAATAGAATTTTGCTATCCGTGGCAGGCTGTTCACGCATATTTACAAGGGATGCAGTAACGATCCCATAGCAATTGAGAACAATGGGTTTTTCGGTGGGCTTGGGGGTGGAAGTTGGTTTCGGAGTGGAAGGTTTGCTTGTGGTTGCAGAATCTACTTTTGTTATGTAAGTTTTGGAAACATATCCGGTTCTGCTGTTGTACCTGATCTGATAGAATGAACCGATCGTGCCAGTAAGCTGAACAACCGTTCCACCGGGGATGACGGAAAGAATGTCGCTGTTGGTATTTGCTTTGGCACGGAAATTCAATGTGGAGGAATTGACTTTTCCATATCCGGTCATCGGGATAATTTTATCGCTGGGTGTTTGTGTTGCTTTCGTCTTGGGGGTCGCAGTAGGAGTTGATACGGGCTTCTTTGTGGTTGAAGAAGCTTTGCTCAGATAGGTTTTGTGAATAAAACCGGTTTTTCCGTTGTATTTTACCCGGTAGAAAGATTCAGTGTTTCCAGTGATTTCGACTACAGTACCCAAAGGAAGTGAAAGGAGGATTCTGCTATCGGTACTTGCTTTTTCACGAACATTTACAGATGAAGCGGTAACGGTACCGTAACCGGACAGTGAAGTAACAGTTGCGGAACTGGAAGGGGGATTCGTCTGCTTTTGAGACGGTGTCGCTGTTGGCGACGAAATCTGAGTCATATAAAGCTTGGATACAAATCCCGTATTTCCACTATAATTGATCCTGTAGAACGAATCTGTCATTCCTGTAATCTCTGTTACGGTATTGAGAAGAAGAGAGGTGATGATCTCACTGTCGGTGTTTGCATATTTACGCATATTGACGCTGGATGCGGTCACCTTTCCCCATGCGTTGAGCGGTGTTACAGTGGTATCCATTTTTGATGCAGAGGAAGCGGTATCCAGAATATGAATGTAATTCTGCATCACGTATCCGAAAGAGGAACCTAAGCGGATACGGTAGAAATCACTGATTTCTCCTGTGATGCTGACGGTGTCCCCGGCATAAAGCTTGCCGATCAGTTCCGAAGAAGTCGAGGGCAACTGACGCACATTCAATTCTGAAGAACTGACCGTGCCGGTTTTGTTGATGCTCTTTACTTCCGGCTGTGTGGCTGCCTTTTCAGGCACCAAGGTCGGTGCTGATGCGGATGCGTCAAGGATACGTACAAACTCTTTGGCTATATAACCCGGGGTATTGTTGATTCTGATATAGTAAAAGGCACCGGATTCACCCAGAATTTCCACTCTGTCGCCGATGCTCAGTGAGCCGATCACGTCTGAGTCTGTGCTGGGTTGAGAGCGGACATTCAGTTGAGAACTGGTCACCTGCCCTTTCTTTGCTGTAATTGTTTTTGACTGATTTAGCGGCTGCGAAGCAATAGGGGCAGAAATGTCCGGTGCTGTAAGCGTGATAAAATCAATAGATACATAAGCCTGGCTGTTATCACACGCAATACGGTAGAAACCGTTGATCCTTCCGCTGATTTTTACCTCTGTGTTCCGTGAGAGCTGCTTGATGATATCTGATGCGGCATCGGCACCACTGCGTACGTTAACAGTGGATGAGGTCACATAACCGACCGTATTGATATTGGTGATCAATAGTGCTTCCTGTCCTTCATGAAGAACAGTGAGACGCACATAGTCGGAAAGAATCCATCCGGCAGTATCACGGACTTTTACATGGTAAAAGCCGTTTTGCTCGCCGGTGATAATGACGCATTCTTCTTTCACCGTGCTCATGATTATACTGTATTCCGTTCCGGGGCCGGATCTTACATTTACATTATCATTTGTGATCACACCAATTTTGCTAAGCGGATCAATGGTGGAAAAGTCAAGCTGAACACAGTCCTCCGAAATAAAAACGGTTTTTCCGTTAAGGCTTGTTTTATAGAAGCCGTTTTCGTAGCCTGTGATCTTGAAATCGGTACCGTACACAAAAACAGATACGACAGCGGAATCGAGATTTGCTTCCGATCGTACGTTTACTGTTCCAACATTGACAGATCCATGGATCTCTTCAGCCAGAGAAGGAGTAAAGGAGATGAGGGAGAAAACCATCACGACCAGAACTCCTGCAGCTAAGAAACGATGCTTTATCATGCTGATGCCTCCGCTTTGAAAATAGTTGCAGTTTTAGAAAAGGAAATAAATGATGCAAAAAGCACATTTATTGATACGGACCTTCTGCACTTATAAGAATATTACAAAATTATTAAAATGTCAAATGATTTATTACAATAATAATAAATAAGTAAATAGAACAGTAAAATATATAACAATGAAAAACGAAACACCGGCAGAGGAGCGCTTGATTTTGTCGGCATAATAGGATAAAATGAGTTCAGTTACCGGACAAACATGAATGTACCGATGATAAGGAGGTCCAAAGATGATGAAAAGAACAGTTTGCTTTCTGGTAATGCTGACGGTTCTGTTTACAGCGGTCGGCTTTGCTCATGCGGAAGCACAGCCCCAGATGCTGACGGATGAAAATGATGTGTATCTTGGTTTTGTCGAATGCAAGGGGAATCAGTTGAGTGTTTCATTCAACGAAAGCGCAGAAAACAGTTATGAATGGAAAACACCGGACGATCAGGAACTGCTTTCTCTTACCGATGAAAGCGTGATCGAAGCGAGCGAATACGAAAAGATGCTGGGTCTGCCGGGAAAGCGTGTTTTTACATTCAATACGGTTAAGCCTGGGCGCGGAATGCTTACATTTTGGTTTGCGTCATACTGGATGCATGGGGAAAATGCCGTATATGCGGTGAACATCCTTTACAGTGTGGAAAACGACATGTCCATTTCTGTGGCAGGGGCATTTTCCGCGCATGATGAGCCGATTCCGGATACGATCGAAGAACAGATGTTTTCCGATCCCCAGTATGGTTCTATCACGTTTAAGAAATCCCTTTATCAGATTTATGTCGGCAGATCCACAACAGTGGCTGTGAATGCAAGCAGCCGGGATGTGTCTAAAAAGGGTTACACCTTCGAAAGCAGTGATACCAGCGTTGCCACTGTAAACAGTGAAGGCAGTGTGAAGGGCGTTTCTCAGGGTATGTGTACGATTTTGGTGCGCAGCAAAAATGACGACCGTGTATGGGCCCGGTTCCCTGTACAGGTGATGGTGAAGGTGACCAAGGTGACCGTTTCCGCAGAAAACACCACGCTTACAGTCGGAAGCCAGGTGCATCTGAAAGCGGAGTTTGAACCTGTCAATGCAGATAACAAGGAGCTCACCTGGAGATCCAGCGATAAATCCATTGCGACGGTGGATGAAAACGGTATCGTGACTGCAGTCGGAAAAGGTGAAGTGACTATCACGGCTGTGTCCAAGGATGTGGACGAAAAGTCCGGCAGGGTGAAGCTGACTGTGACGCAGTCCGTTTCCGGTGTGACGGTAGATAAGCAGTTTGTCCGGGTAGGGGTGCGCTATACAACAGACGTAACTGCTACGATTCTGCCCAAGAATGCCAATAATAAAAACATGACCTGGTACAGCAGCGATGAATCGGTGGCCACAGTTTCCGGAAAGAGAAATGAATGCACTGTGAAAGGCGTGAAGTGGGGCCAGGCAACAATTACCGGCGTGACGGAGGACGGTGGATATTCCGTCAGCTTTACTGCTCTGGTAGGAAGTCTGAACCGTGCTGTTCGCATTACCGATGAGAGGATCACAGCCTACGGCCAGCCGGTGTTTACTCTGGTGAATGACAGCAATATGAATATTTCCAGCGTGCATGTTTCGATTCGGGGTTATGATTATTACGGTAATCCTGTGCAGCTCAGCTATGGGCAGGATCCTTATACTTTGACGGGAGATTACAACTTCAATATTGCCCCCGGTGCTTTAGTAAGCAGTTATGATATGCAGTACCGTTATCTGATCGGTTGGAACGGAGTAAGCTATATCGAAGCTGCAATAACCGGATGGGAATGTGATGAAGGCTATCTGACCACCAAGGGCGAGATCAGCAATCATTATGGGCTGGGAGATTCTACCATGATCTGGGTGAATATGGGCACGATGCTTCCTACCAATGCCCCACAGGGAGAGTAATATATCAAACGGGCCGTTCTCTTTCGAGGGCAGCTTTTTAAAGCAAAAACAGGATCTCGGAAATGAGATCCTGTTTTTGAAAATCATCAATAATTCATTCTATATTACGCCAGCTGCTGATGTATTTGTCGTGGAAAGTGAAATGGATGACTTCTTCGGGTTTCCAAAACGGTTTATCGATCCTGGCGTCAAAATAATAAAGCCGATCGTCTTTTTCATCCTTGGGGTTTCCGGCACTGAACATGACTGGCCATACGGTGACCCCTTCCCGTTCAACGGTTTCATCTTCAAAGCGTAGGAAGATCAGCTCTGTATCATGATTCCGGCCATTCAGAGCCTGATCGACATAGGAAGCGTATTTTTTCACAGGCTTTACGAAAAAATCCAGCCCGAATATCAGAATACATCCCGCAAAACAGAAAAGCAGATACGTGAGAAAGGGAATATGGAAAATAAGAAGATTGACAAGGAGAAGGATGCAGGGAACAGCAGCTGTACAAAGGACGGCAGCACGTCGCTTTTTTAACTGCAGGTTCATTGAATCAAGATTTGCCTTAGTGTACATGTTTTACCTCGCTGATATGGATTACGGGTACTCCGCCTACAGATTATATCAGATACTTGAGCGTTAGTACAGAAGCAAATATAGGCGGAACAGATCAGAAACGGTCAAAACTGTGTCATAAACTGTAAAAATCGTAAGTTGACCGATAAATATGCCCTGTTTCATTTGACTATAAGCGCAGAAAGGCATATAATAACCGCGTCAGTATGACATTTGTCCCGAAAAGAGAAGGAGCTTGAAATGAGCAGAAGATCCTCAGGTCGTTCTTCCGTAGGATCCAGGTCCTTGGTCAGCAAAACGGCTGCCCTTGTGTTTTTTGCAGCAGCATTGCTGGCGATGATCCTGATCATGCCAAAGGAACCGATCCCCGTTGCGTCAAACGCGGCAGGAGATGGAGAGGGAACACACCGCGGGCTGCATCTTACGGAGATCATGACAGATAATAAGAGCGCATTTCCGGATGAGAATGGCAGGTTTGGTGATTGGGTTGAGATAAGCAATCTTTCTGAAGTAACAATGAACCTGAAAAATGTGGGGCTTTCCAACCGTTCAGATCGTTTTGCTTTCATTTTCCCGGATATGGAATTGGCCCCCGGAGAAAGAGTGTTGGTGTTTTGTGATAAAACCAATCAGAATGAAGCAGGAGAAGCGCTTCATGCCAAATTCGGTTTGAGCAGTCTGGGATGCACGGTGTTCCTTTTTGACGCAAACGGTGTGGAAATCGAGTATGTGACCGTTCCGACCCTGAACGTGGATGAAAGCTACATCCTTAATGAGGAAGGCGGCTGGGAAGTGACTTCGGATTATTCCCCTGGCTTTGAAAACACCTTTGACGGCTATTCTGCTTTCCTGAATCATTATACGATCTCCCCGGATACGCTGATGATCAATGAGATCATGGCGGCGCCGAGGACCGGCTTGAGGGATGAAGACGGTGAGCTTTCCGACTGGGTCGAGATCCGGAATATGACAGGTGAAACTGTCAGCCTGAAAAATGTGTGTTTGAGCGATGACCCGAAGAAGCCGACCAAATGGATTTTCCCGGAGGATGCGATCATCACGCCCTATGGATATTATCTGGTTTTCTGCAGCGGCAAAAATAAGATCGAAGCGCAAACCAACTATCCCCATACCAGTTTCAGTCTTTCTGCTGAAGGGGAGACGGTGCTTCTTTCAACGGTGACCGGGGAACAGCTTGACAGGGTCACCTATGAAACTCTTCCCAAGGATATGAGCTATGGAAGGGATTATAACGCGCCATACAACTGGCAGGTGTTCACGATGGCGACTCCCACTGTGGATAACAATTCAGCTGGATTTGCTCAGGCGGATCAGTATATGCGCATGCTGAATGCGACTGGGGTTTATATTTCGGAAGTGATGTCCTCCGCAGATCAGGTAGCAGCGATCAGCGGGACCGAGCCGGGGGATTTTGTTGAGATCTGCAACACGGGTGAAAACGTGGTGGATCTTTCCGGATGGGGACTGAGCGACAACATCAACTGGCCGCGTAAATGGCAGTTTCCTCATGGCAGTGCGATATGGCCCGGAGAGTATAAGGTGATTCGACTGGATAAGAGTACTTCTTCGGGAACGGATGCTTCCCAGCTACGCGCATCGTTTTCACTTGCCCGATCCGGCGGCGAAATGATGACATTATCCGACCCTGATGGTACTGTGCTGGACAGGATCTATATTCCGGATCTTCCCACGGATGTATCTTACGGCCGCACCTGGGGAGCTTCGGGTTTTTTTTACTATTCGGTTCCCACCCCGGGTAAAAGCAATTCAGATGGCTTTGTAGGTTATGCAGAGAAGCCTTCCTTCACCGTTCCCGGAGGAGTATATGTTGAGGGGATCACAGTGGGGGTGAATGTTCCGGAGGGAACGGAAGTCCGCTATACTCTGGACGGAAGCGAGCCGACGATCGATAACAGCCAGGTATACGATGGAGCATTTTATATCACGACTCCCTGTGTGATCCGTATCCGTTCTTTCAGGAGCGGGTTACAGCCCAGTGAAACGGTGACGGCAAGCTATATACTGAATCAGTATTTTACCGTGCGCGTTGTATCACTGGTGGTTGACCCGGATGACCTTTGGAATGAAAGTACCGGCATGCTTGCGGAGGGACCGAACGCTGTGAAGGAGCCTGGAAAGCTCCCCTTCAAGAACACGGTATACCGCCAGTATGGAAAGATCCCCAGAAAGGGCCATGTGGAGGTGTTTGATCACGAACCGGGCAGCACGGCGCTGATCAGTCAGGGGGTCAAGGTGGCCCTGATGGGGGATTACAGTCTGGATATGCCTCAGAAGTCCATGAAGCTGAGAGCGCAGGCTTCGGACGGCGGAAAATACTTTGATTATCCGCTGTTTGAGAACAGTGTGACCCCCAGAAGTTTCACCTATTATAAGTCCTTCACGCTCCGAAACAGCGGTAATGACTGTGTGTGGACCCGCCTGATCGACGGCTTTGAGACGACTCTGGTGGAAAGGTATGTGGATACTGATATTATCACCCTTGCGTGGGAACCATGCGTGGTATACATCAACGGCATCTACTGGGGTCATTTCAATATGCGGGAAAGAAAGGATCGTTTCTGTATCGCACAGCATGAAGGCTTTGATCTTGAACGATCTGACGAGATCAACATCCTGCGTGCCAATGGCACCTCTGTTCAGGGAAGCAATGCTGAATGGAAGAGCATCGTAGCCCGGCTGAAGACCTCCTCTCCGGCTGTTAATGCGGAAGACAGAAAGTTCCTGGATGATAATATCGATATAGACAGTTATCTTGACTGGTTTACGATAGAAATGTATTTTGGAAATTCTGACCCCGGCAATATTATGTTTTACCGCCTCCCGGGAGAGGAAAACAAATGGAAATGCCTTCTGTTTGACCTGGACTATGGTATGTTTAACAGTCAATTTGACAGTCCCACCTCCTATACCAAGCCCAAAGGCATGGGTCAGAAACTGATCAACAACACGATTTTCATGAAGATCCTGGAGGTGCCGGAATACTTCGAGCTTTTCTGCACCAAGATCGGGAATATGTACAGGAACCTGACGGTCGAGAATATGACGAACACGCTGAATGAACTGACCGCCATGCTTGAACCTGAAATGGAGATGCATTTCAAACGCTGGGCGGGCGATCCTACCACAAAGCTGGTCAACAGTGATTCTCCAAACTCAGCGGAAGGCTTGCTCCGATACTGGAATACCCGTATCTCACGTGCAAGGAATGTGATCAATAAGCGGCCCTATTATATCTACAAGCTGTTCCAGGATCATTTCAAGCTCAGCAATGCTGAAATGGAACGTTATTTCGGCGGTCCCTGTCCGCCCGTTCCGGCAGATTGACCCTTTTCATGGTAATAATGGTATGATATAATCAATAAGTATTGTGTATGGAGGAAAAAGAGATGAATGAATTGATCGAAATGATCCTTGGAAGCGGAGCGTCAGGAGGGGGAAACAGTGTGGTGAATAATTCCACGATATCTGACTGGTTTGCCGGACAGCTTGCTAATTTTACCCCCTTGAACGTGGCCTTGGTGCTTTTGTTTGGCTTGATTACCGGCGTCGTTATTTCTTTTGTGTATAAAAAGACCTATCGCGGCGTTCTCTACAGTCCCTCCTTCTCGCTTACTCTGATTATGCTGACCGTTGTGACTGCCCCTGTCGTAATGGCCATTGGCAGCAATGTGGCGCTTTCTATGGGTATGGTCGGCGCTTTGTCCATCGTGCGTTTCAGAACTGCGATCAAGGATCCTCTGGATACTGCTTATATGTTCTGGGCGATCACGATGGGAATTTTACTGGGTGCAAAACAGTATATCATTTCTCTTGTTGTTGTGGTCGGGATCAGCATCATTCTGCTGGTGCTGTCTTATGTCAAATTTTCCAATCCCAGCAGTTATCTGCTGGTGCTTCATTATGACGATGCCGCTTTCCAGGATATTGAGTCCGAACTTCGTCATGCGGTCAGCTTCTACCGTCTGCGTTCCAAGACCATGAGCCGCAACGGCGTCGAGATGACCGTGGAGGTGCGTCTTGATCAGCACAGCAGTGATATCGTGTCTAACATGCTTGCAATTGAAGGCGTTCATGATGCTACGCTGGTGGCCTGCCAGTCTGAAACGGGAGCGTAAACATGGCTTTACCGCTGAGGCACGAAAATAAGTATTATATCAGTGAGCTTCAGTATCAGGTGCTCAGAAGGGCTTTGAACGGAGCTTTGCAGCTGGATCCTCACTGTGTAAAGAACGGCGGGCAGTATCACATCCGTTCTTTGTATTTTGATACGGTATTTGATGATGCGCTCTATGATAAGATCAACGGAGTGAAAGAACGCGATAAATATCGGATGCGGATCTATAATTATTCCGACCGGGAAATTTTCATGGAATGTAAAACCAAAATGGGCAGTTTTATCTCCAAGCGTTCTGTGAAGATCCCAAGAGATCTGGCGGATCAGCTGATAGCAGCCGATCCGGCAGGGCTGGAAAACACCTCATCCGGTCTGCTCCGGGATGTATACCGCGAAATGAGAACCCGGCTGCTTCATCCGGTCGTGATCGTCGATTATCTAAGAGAAGCCTATCTTCACCCTGCGGAAGAAGTGCGTATCACGTTTGATATGAACCTGAGGACAGGGCTCAACAGCATTGACATTTTTGACCCAACGATCCCAACGATCCCTCCCCTTGACCATGGCGAGATCATTCTGGAAATAAAATACAACCGTGTTCTGCCGCCTTACATTGCGGCGCTGATCTCTTCTTCCTGCCCGGAGCCCGTGCAGACTGCTGTGAGCAAGTACTGCCTGTGCAGACGTTTTGAAGAAAAGGAGTTCTGAATAATACAAACATAAGGAGAAAAACATGCCATTTTCTATAGCGATGGACGGGCCGGTCGGGGCCGGAAAATCATCGGTAGCCGATGCGGTAGCAAGGGAACTGGGTATCATTCATCTTGATACGGGTGCGATGTATCGAGCTATTGGTCTTTATACGCTTGAAAACAACATTGATCCGGATGATGAAAAAGCGGTAAGCGACCTGTGCGAAAATGGGAGCATCCGTGTGGATGTTCGATATGAAAACGGGAAACAGTGCACTTTGCTTTGCGGTAAGGATGTAACGGGTTTAGTACGGGAGCAGAAGGTAGGAGATGCGGCAAGCAAGGTGTCGCGGTATGCCAAAGTACGTAAGCTGATGGTAATGAGCCAGCAGGAGATCGCTAAAAAGCAGAGCATTTTGATCGACGGAAGAGATATCTGCTCTGTTGTTCTTCCGGATGCGACTGTAAAGATCTATCTTACTGCTTCAGCTGAAAAAAGGGCTGAAAGAAGAAGACTGCAGCTTCTTGAAAAGGGACAGGATATTCCCTTTGATGAGATCCTGAAGGAAGTGAACGACCGCGATTGGCAGGATATGCACCGCGAAGTAACTCCGCTCAGAATTGCTGAAGATGCAGTGATTGTTGATACCAGTGATTGTGATTTTGAAACATCGGTCCAACGTATCGTGGATCTTGTGAAAGGTGTTGAAGAGAATGCCTGAAGAAAGCAATGCGGTTTTGACTGCTAAAAAGAAAAACCATTATTACCGTGCTGTAGCATTTGCCGGCAGGATTGTTTTTAGTACTTTGATACCGATCCGGTATATCGGACTTGAAAATGTATGTGAGGACGGTCCTTTCATTTTGATCAGCAATCATCTCACCGCACTGGATCCTGTGGCGATCGCATGCAAATTGAAAAAGTGTGAAATCGTTTTCCTCGGGAAAAAGGAGATTACAAAAGGAAGGGTTGGCAAATGGTTTACTGACAAGATGAAAATGATTTCCGTGGAAAGGCATGGAACCGACCTTGCCGCCATGCGCAGCTGTATGAGCGTGATTAAGAAACAGGGCGTACTGGGAATTTTTCCTGAGGGGACCCGGCACCATGATGGGGTCATGGAGCATATTGAGTCCGGTACCGCTATGATAGCGCTCAGAAGCAAAGCGCGGATCCAGCCGGTACTGATCAACGGCAAATTGCGTCCGTTCAGGAAAAATACGGTTATCTATGGAAAACCGATGGAGGTTGGTGACCTTTACGAAGAAGGGCTTGACAATGAGGTGGCAACGAAGCTGGATGAACGTATCCGCAGCACCTACAGAGAAATGCTGAAGGATACCGAAAAAATTTAAAAAAAATAAAAACTTTTGCAGGGAAAACGGGAATGATGTCGAATAGAAGAATATCAGCCCTTTCCGGAATGTGATTATTATGGCTGCAAAAATCGTTATTGCAAAGCATGCCGGGTTTTGTAACGGTGTAAGAAGAGCAATGGATCTGGCTGTTACAGCTGCAGAGAAGGCCAGGGAAGAGGGTAAGCCGATCTGTGCTCTGGGAGAGATCATTCACAATGGAGAGGCTCTTCGGAAATTAAGTGACTGCGGAATCCGTACTGTAAACAGTGTGGATGAAGTGGAAAGCGGATATCTGATTATCCGTAGTCACGGTGAACCGCCGAAGACTTACAGAAAATGTGAAGAAAAAGGACTGAACGTGGTGGACTGCACATGTCCTTCTGTTGCAAGACTGCATATTCTTGCACGGGAACATACGGAGAAGGGCAAGGATGTGATCCTGGTCGGCGATAAAGGTCATCCGGAAGTGATCGCCACAATGGGATGGTGCAGGGAAGGAAGATGTCATCTTGTATCTGATGAAACAGATGCAGAAATGATAGGCAGCATTCCTGGTGTCCTTGCGCTCAGCCAGACGACTTTTTCCCTTGAGAAATGGAAAAAGATTGTTGATATCTTATTAAGAAATAATCCAGATCTGCAGATCATGAAAACGATCTGCAATGCCACTGAGCAAAGACAGAGCGAAGCGATCGGCCTGGCTGACAGGAGCGATGTTATCGTAGTAGTCGGCGGGAAGCAGAGCGCTAACACACAAAAGCTTTATACCCTGTGCAGCGAGCATTGTGAAGAGACCTATTTGGTGGAACGTGCGGCGGAATTACCGTCACACTGGAATAGACCCCACATCAAACAAATCGGAATAGCCGCCGGCGCATCAACACCGGATTGGTCACTTAAGGAGGTTTACACACACATGAACGACATGGAAGAAAAGCGGACTCAGAAAGTGAAGGAGGAAATTTCGGAGCAGGAGCCCGAGCTCACCGAGGAAGAACTGCGCAATCGTTCCTTTATGGAAGATGTTGAGAAGAGCATGGTTCGCATTCATAACGGACAGACTCTGACCGGCACTGTCGTGCAGATCACCGAGGATGCGGTATTTGTCAATATCGGTTATAAAGCCGATGGCCTGATCAAGAGTGAAGATTTGGTTGACAAGGATGCCAAGGTTGGCGATGAGATCGAAGTAGAAGTCGTCAAAGTAAACGATGGCGAAGGTAATGTTCTTTTGTCTCAGCGCAATATCATCAATCGCAAGGTGTGGGATGACCTCATGGCCAAGTTCCAGGCCGGCGAGTACATTGAAGCGGTCGGTAAAGAAGCGGTCAAGGGCGGCCTGATCGCGACTGTGGGCGGTGTACGCTGCTTCGTACCTGCTTCCCGCCTTTCTCAGCGTTATGTTGAGAAGATCGATCAGTTTGTGGGCAAGGATCTTCGCTTGAAGATCATCGATGTGGATGAGAAAAAGAAGCGTATCGTTGCCAGCCGTAAGGATGTTATTCAGGAAGAATCCGCTGCCAAGAAGGCTGTTGCCTGGGAGAAGCTCGAAGAAGGTGCTGTTGTTACCGGTATCGTGCGTCGCTTTGCAAGCTTTGGCGCCTTTGTTGATCTGGGCGGTGTGGACGGACTGATCCATGTGACCGATCTTGCATGGCATCGTGTGAACGATCCCGCTGAAGTGCTGACGATCAACCAGGAAGTGCAGGTCAAGGTGCTTGGTCTGGATCGTGAACGTGAGCGTATCCAGCTCGGCTATAAGCAGCTGCAGAACAAACCCTGGGACAACATTGAGGAAAAGTATCCCGTAGGTACGATTCTTGAACGCACTGTTGTACGCATTCGTGCTTTTGGTGCTTTCGTGGAACTGGAACCCGGTGTGGATGGACTTGTGCATATCAGCCAGTGCGCCGTGAACCGGATCGAGAAGGTGGAAGACGTTCTTACTCCGGGACAGACCGTCATGGTGAAGGTGCTCGCTGTGGATCCCGAAGCAAAGCGTATCACGCTGTCTATCCGTGAAGCTCTGGCGGATCAGGGTGCTCCCGAAGAAGCAATTGATACTGCGATCCCGGGCGAAGAAACCGAAGCCAACGGCGAAGAGAGCGCCGAATAATCGATGATTCAGCCGCCTGATAAAACCAGGCGGCTTTTTTATGTCATCGGATAAGGGATGAATGTTATGAAAAAATGGAGTTGTTTCTTTGCTTTGGCAGTGATATTTGCACTGTTTTGTTTGGGCAGCGTCATGGCGGAGGAGGCCAGAGATATAACCGCGGAATGTAAAGTTACTGCAACAGCAGGAAAATTCAAGATCACCCGGGTTTATGACCGTGACCTTACGACCTATTGGACAAGTTCAAAGGAAAAAGTCAGCTACATTCAAATGACGGCGCCAAAGGGAAAAATGCTGTGGCATCTTTATGTATGCTTCTGGGATGAACTGGATGCGTGGCGTATTCAGGTGCTGCAAAACGGAAACTGGGTGGATTATGAAGAGCATTCCGCACGTTATGCGCATGAGTACATTTATCTGGGCGGTGTTGAAGGCGTGCGAGTGTGTTCAAGAAGCGATAAAAGAGCCGTACTCAGCGTGAATGAGATCTATGCATTTTCTGAAGGAGATGTGCCGGAATGGGTGCAAAGATGGAGCGATCCGCCGAAAAAAGTCGATATGATGCTTCTTTCAGCGCATCCGGATGATGAGATTCTGTTTTTCGGGGGCACGCTTCCCCGTTATGCCGGCGAGGAAAATAAGGATATTCTGGTTGCCTATATGACATGTGGAACCTATGCAAGACGAAGTGAGCTGCTCAATGGGCTCTGGACCTGTGGGGTACGCATTTATCCTTCCATAGGAACTTTCTGGGATAAGTATTCCAAGAAACTGGATACAGCCTATGATGCATGGGGAAAAACCAAGACATGGACTTACGTGACCGAGCTTATCAGAAAATATAAGCCGGATATCCTGCTTACCCATGATGTGAACGGAGAGTATGGTCATGGTGCACATCGTGTATGTGCGGATGCCGCACTGCGATGTGTAACTTATGCCGCTGATAATGGGAAGTATCCTGACTCTGCAGAAAAGTATGGAAGCTGGCAGGTGAAGAAGCTGTATATTCATCTTTATGAGCAGGGAAAGATCGATATGGATTGGGATATTCCGCTGAGTGCCTTTGACGGCCTTACCGGCTATCAGGTGGCAGTGAACGCCTATAAAGAGCATGTGACACAGCAAAGTGCCGGGCAAAAGAACCCTGCGACCGGTAAATATGAACCTTTCATTGTGGAACCTGCCGAATCTGATTACAGCTGCTATCAATTTGGTCTAGCCTATACCGCAGTGGGCGAGGATGTGCTGAAGAACGATTTTTTTGAGAATATCGACAATGAAGCGAGATAAAAAAGAGGGGAGCGTGTCAAAAGATGCAGGGAATGCAGCAGCACAGACTGGTTGCCGGGCCGCTTCTGGACGAAAGGGGAAACCTGATCGAAAAAGGCTATGCGACGAGGCTTGTGAAGGAGTATAACCGAAGCAGGATCCGCGCCTCTGCACTCAGGATCAAGGAATGGGATTATTATCTTATTTCGTCCGATTGTTATGCGCTCGCGCTGACGATTGCGGATAACGGCTATATGGGAATGGACAGCATTTCCCTTATTGAACTGGATAACAACAAACAAACGACTGTTACAAAGATCGTTCCTTTTACGTTCGGAAGAAGACATTTGCCAAAGACCAGTGAGGCCGGGGATATTCGTGTTTGCGGCAAGGGATACGAGATGAACTTTGAAAATGACGGAAAGAAAAGACGTCTATTTGGTCATATGAATGCATTCTGTGAAGGGAAGGACCTGATATTTGACGTAACACTGTTTGATCTGCCAAAGGACAGCATGGTGATCGCGACTCCCTTTGATAAACCCGGTCATTTCTATTACAACCAGAAGATCAACTGTATCCGCGCAGAAGGCAAGGTTTGCCTGGGAGAGGAGTGTCTTCTGTTTGCACCCGCACATTCCTATGCGGTTCTTGACTGGGGAAGAGGCGTTTGGACCTACAAAAATATGTGGTATTGGGGCTCGTGTTCTTCGATCCATCAGGGAAAACGGTTTGGCTTTAACATTGGTTATGGCTTTGGCAATACTTCTGCCGCTACTGAAAACATGCTGTTTTATGATGGAAAGGCCCATAAGCTGTCACAGATTACCTTTCATATTCCGAAAAAGAATGGAGAAGAAGATTATCTGTCTCCCTGGACCTTCACAAGTGATGACGGACGGTTTGAGATGAAATTCATCCCTGTTCTGGACCGTGCAGCGAAAATGGATTTTTTGCTGCTGGGTTCAGATCAGCATCAGGTGTTCGGACGCTTTTCCGGAAAGGCTGTGCTGGATGACGGGAAGGTACTTGAGGTGAAAGAGCTGCCGGGGTTTGCTGAGAAAGTGTATAACAAATGGTAAACAGATTCTAAAAATCAAAACGTTCGCATGCCAAAAAACATGCGGGCGTTTTTTAGAAACTTTGAAATCAATAAATATGCTTGTAGGTACGTGGGAACTGAAGCACATCGCGGATGTTTCCGATGCCGGTCACATACATTGTGAGACGATCAAAGCCGAGGCCAAAACCGGAATGCTCAACAGAACCGTATTTACGGGTATCCAGATAGTTTCTGTAGTTTTCAAGAGGCATTCCGCGTTCAACCATGACGCGGGTGAGCTTTTCAAGATCCGTCTCTCTTTCACTGCAGCCGATGATCTCACCAATACCGGGAACCAGCAGGTCAGTGGCGGCCACAGTTTTCCCGTCCGGATTTTGTTTCATGTAAAAGGATTTGATCTCCTTGGGATAGTTGATCAGAAACACGGGCTTTTTGAAATACACATCCGTGAGATATCTTTCATGCTCGCTCTGCAGGTCGCAGCCCCAATTGACGGGATATTCAAATTTCTGTCCGCTTTTCTGGAGAATGTCGATGGCATCCGTATAATCCAGCTTGGCAAAATCGCTGTTGACAACATTGCTCAGCTTATCAAGAAGTCCTTTTTCGAGAAATTTGTCACAGAAGGCCAGTTCATCCTGGCAATGCTCCATCACGTAACGAATAATGTACTTGATGAAATCTTCAGCAATTTCGATAATATCGTGAATGTCGGCAAAGCATACTTCGGGTTCTACGTGCCAGAATTCAGCAACGTGACGGGTGGTGCCGCTCTTTTCCGCACGGAAGGTGGGGCCAAAGGTATAGATCCTTCCCATGCCTCCTACTGCAGCCATCTCACCTTCAAGCTGGCAGCTCACGCTGAGACCGGCTTTTTTTCCGAAGAAATCAGCATCGTAGTATTCCTGTTCTGTTTTCTGCGGCGCATTCCAGGGCTGAGTGGTGATGCGGAACATTTCACCTGCCCCCTCACAGTCACTGTCGGTGATGATGGGAGTGTGAATGTAGGTGTAGCCGTTCATGTGGAAGTACTGATGAACCGCAAAAGCCAATGCGGAGCGAACGGACATGCAGGCTTTCATTTTGTTGGTACGGGAACGAAGATGGGGAATGGTACGAAGGAATTCGTCACTGGCCCGCTTTTTCTGAAGGGGATAATCGGCAGGGCAATCGCCGAGAAGCTGAAGATCGGTGGTTTCCAGTTCCACGATATTTCTTTCGGAAGCAACAATGATACCGGTCGCTTTCAGAGAAGCACCAAGGGTCATAAGAGGACGGATCCGGTCCCGGAATTCATCCTCGGTCATCTTTTCCTGATGAATGGTCAATTGCAGGTTTTGCGTGACAGTAGTGCCATCGTTCAGCTGAATGAAAGCCATGGGCTTTACCTCGGCACTTGTGCGGACCCAGCCGCAAACCGTGATCTGCTGACCGATGTACTTTTCAGGTTCTGAAAAAATGGCTTTGATATCTGTATGCTTCATATGATCCTCCCAAGCGTTTTACGCTGATTTTTGGTATTTATCAGGCACCAAGCATGGCTGCGCCGATGATGCCGGCTTCATTTCCAAGCTTTGCAAGACAAATCTGAGGGTAGGGAAGGGCTTTATAGAGTAACATCCCCGGAACAAGCTCTTTGACCCGATCAAGAAGAAAACTGCCGGCATGGCTGATGCCGCCGCCAAGAATGACCATTTCCGGATCCAGCGTGTGCGTGATGTTTGCAATGGAATAGGCAAGGTAATGGCAGTAATCGTCAAACACTTTTACAGCAACCGGATCGCCTTCTTTTGCCGAATCGATCACGAGCTTTGCACTGATCCTTTCAGGATTTCCACCGGTTTTCTGAAGGATGGTAGTTTCGGATGTGAGCGCACAAGCTTCCTTTGCCATACGGATGATCGCGGTCGCGCTGCAATACCGCTCCAAACAACCCCGGTTTCCGCAGGAACATGGAACGCCGCCGGCCACCAGCAGGGTGTGACCCAATTCACCGGCAACACCGTGAAAACCGCTGTAGGGCCTACCGTTGAGGATGATGCCGGAACCGACCCCTGTACCCAGGGTGAGGAAAACGCTGCTTACCGTGTTTTTGCTTACACCGGCAACATACTCGGCATATCCTGCTACCGTGGCATCGTTGTCAATGAATACCGGTTTATTATAATACTTTTTCAGTTCTGCTCCAAGAGGAATATCCTTCCATCCAAGATTGGTGCAGAAGATCACTTTTTCTTCCTTTGCATCTGCGAGACCGGGAATACCTACGCCAATAGAGCTGATATCTGATTCTGTGAGGGAAAGCTTTTCCAGTATACGGCTGATACAGAAAGCCATGTCTTTCACGATGCTTTGATAAGGCCTGGATGCAAGTGTTTTTACGGAATAGGTTGCCAGGATCTCGCCGGAAGGATTGACAGCGCCTGCGGCGATGTTGGTGCCTCCAAGATCAATACCGATATAGATCATAATGAAGAACCTCCATATAAATCAAACCAAACATATTGGTTCAGTTCTTTTTGCTCTGCATCATCTCGGTGAGCCGACGGTCCAGTTCCTGAGCAGCGGAATAACCCATTTGCTTCAGACTGAAATTACGGGCGGCTACTTCAACGATCACAGCCAGATTGCGTCCGGGACGGACAGGCATTACGATCTGCGGGATGCGTACATCCATGATGGTGGTAAAATCCTCTGTAAGACCGAGACGGTCGTAGGTCTTTTGCTCCTTCCATGGTTCAAGATGGATCACCAGATCGATCGACCGGGATGTCATGACCGCGCTGATGCCATACATGGCTTTGATATCAATAATCCCGATGCCGCGTATCTCCATAAAGTGACGGATATTTTCAGGACTTTGCCCTACAAGACGGGTATCGGTCACTTTACAGATCTCTACAGCATCGTCTGCCACGAGCTGATGGCCGCGCTTTACCAGTTCGAGAGCCGTTTCGCTTTTGCCGACCCCGCTTTCGCCCGTGATCAGCACTCCAACTCCGTAAACATCGACCAGCACACCGTGCATGGTGGAACGGGGCGCAAGCTCATGACCCAGATAGTTGATCGCGCGAACGAAAAAACGGGTCGTTACCAGTTCTGTAGACAGTACAGGCACATGGTTCAGTTCTGCCAGCTCAAGCAATTCATCCGGGGCATGCAGGCCGCGGCAGATGATGATGCATGGCATGTCATAGGAGAAGAATTCCCTGAGCCGTTCACTTCTCGTTTCATCGGAAAGAGAATCAAGATAGGCCATTTCCACCTTTCCGATCACCTGAGGACGTTCATGGGCAAAATAATCGAAATAGCCAACAAACTGCAGGCCGGGCCGGTTCAGCTCTGCCGAACGGATATCCCATTCAGCGGAATAGGAGTGAGTCAGGACAGTCAGATCCAGTGACTTGATAAATTTATCCGCGTTAATCACAAAACCACCTCGTATAAAGGATCAACGGTATTATAACCCCGGAATACCCCGAAAACAATCATTCGTTGTTAGAGAAAAATGGAAAAATCGGGATTTATTCCTTTGCCGGAGCGGGAACAAACGGCTGAAGAGCGTATCCGTCTGTCAGTTCTGCATTAAGAAATGTGCGGGGCATTGTATCGGTCTTAATCAGCTTCATGATCTTTTCAGCATCCTTGCTGCCGGCAGGGAAAGGCTGATAATTGCTCTTCTCGTTGATTTCAGCGGCGGAGCAGTAAGGATAGATCCGCATCTGATGACCGAGATAGGTGCCGTCTTCTGCAAAAGAAAAGCTGAAACGATAAACTGCGGAATATCGCGCGGAGGAACGGTCGGTTTCCTTGATCACATGATTTCCGCCGAAGCAGAAGTTACCGAGAGAATAAACAATGGTTCCAAGATCGCTGATCTCAATGCCCTGAAGAACATGGGGATGATTTCCGATCACGATGTCGCAGCCATATTGAAGATAATTCCGGGCGAATTTTTCCTGACTGATATCATGGATGGGATCGTACTCCACGCCTCCGTGCAGACAGGCAATAATCAGGTTGCATCCGGCGTTTTTTAATTCTTCCACCTGTGCACGGTGCCTGGAAGTTTCAACCCAGTAGCTGGAGATCCACGCAGCGACAAAACCGATGCGTATGCCATCCTTTTCGTAGATCCATGTGCTGCTGATGGAATTGAAATCCGTTTTATTGGGATTGAGAGGGGGATTGCATCCAAACCAGGCGATTCCCGCTTTATCCAGCGTGTCGATCGTTTCAGCACACCCAAAGTCACCAAAGTCCATGCTGTGATTATTGCCGAAGGAAACAGCTTCGACTGATGAACAGGTAAGAATATTCACATAATCCTTTGGAGCACGGAAATTGTAGGTTTTATCGACCATACCGCGGGGAACATCGGAAAAAACGCCTTCCAGATTGATGATTGTGAGATCATCCTCTTCAAAAAGACTGTGCGCTTTCTCAAACGGATAACCATAACCGTAATTTTCTATATAACGGAGAAAGCTGTTGGGGGAATCAATCATTTTTTTGTCACAGCCAAGGGTGCAATCTCCGGTAAAGGTGATCACGATTTCCTTATTTTCAGCGATGGAAGGGGAAACAGCCGCGGAGATGAGAATGATTAACAACAAAATAAAGAAAAATCTGCGCATACATAGCCTCCTGACATACTGTTACATCATATCAATATTTACAACATCCGTCAAACATTTTATTGCATCTATCAAGATAGTTTGTTAAAATTATTCTATTGACAGGAAAGGCGGTCAGAGGAAGTGACGGAATTGATCTCATTCGATCCCGGGAGGCTGTTTAGCGAGATCAGCGGAAACCTGCTGGATATTCTTTTGTACTCCGCGATTGGGATCGTTACGCTGATTGGATTTTTTAAATGTATTTTCCCTGTACAGTCGATATCGCATGAGCTGAGGCGTGCTACAGGCAGGCTTGAAAAAGGAACCAATCATTCAGATGAGAATGGGCGTCCCGAATGGCAGAGCCCGTCTTTTCTTGGAAAACGTCTGGAAGGCGCCTGGCGGCGTTTTCTTGCGAATGCAAAACAGCTGGATGCAAGGGGACTTACCTGTGACGTATGCGATTATATCAATGATGACACCACCATTTATGCTGTGGGGCACGCACAGCTGGCTGAGATCATTCCCAGCCTGCTTACCAGTTTAGGTATTCTGGGAACCTTCATTGGTTTGGCATCAGGCCTGGGCAAGCTAAGGATTCAGGGAGATAACATGATGGAAACCATTCCCGGTATGATCAATGGGATGTCCTTTGCATTCATGACCTCCATCGTAGGCGTTGCCTGTTCGCTGTGCTTCAATATTATCAATCGCATGGTTTCCGGAAGCGCGGTCAATGCGATCGATGATTTTCAGGACGCTTTCTCCGGAATCGTCATGCAGCGGCCGGTTGCAGACAGCGTGCGTATGATCATTCAGCAGGAGGATCAGGCGCAGCTTCTGCGTCATTCCATTGGCGATCTTTCCGGGCGGGTCGCGGAGGGAGTGAGCACCGCAGTTAAGCAGTCGCTGGATCCGGTAGCGATGACCATGAATCAATTTATTGCGGGGCAGACCCAGTCACAGCTGGAGGGGCTGAATATGATTACCGGTCGATTTATTGAGAATATGTCCGGTATGATGGGAAATGGTCTTCTTCAGCTGGGGCAGACACTCAGCCGTGTGACTGCGGAACAGCAGCTTTCATTAAGCAGTCTGAATGAATCGCTCAGCACGGCGGGCAGGATGCTGGATGAAGTGAAAATGATGCAGAACATGACGGAACGGGTCGGCAGCAGGCTGGAAAAAATGCTGGCAGAGATGGAAAAGACCGGCCAGAGCAACAGCGAGTTTTTACTTCATGGTTCCGAGGTGCTGAATGGCATGGTGGCTGCAGCAGCGGAACAGGGCAGCCTGATCTCCTCCTTGACAGACAGTCAGCGCGCGTTGGAAAACAGTATGCGCGATTATGGAGAATGGACACAGAGAACGCTGAATATGGTTCAGCTGCAGTCGGAAAACACCGTGCGTTCTGCCGGCGAAACAGCAGCAAACATGGAACATGCCGCGTTGGAACTAAAAAATACTTATGCTGCTCTGGTAGGTAACTTTGGTGAAGGAATGACACGCTGTGTGGATCTTTTTGACAAGAATGTGGAGGATCTCAACAGGACGCTTCATGAAACTGCAGAGGTGCTGAAGCAGAGACTGCCGCAGGGAGAAAACGCAAACTCGAACGGAAAAGCAGTGAAAGAATATGTAAGCGGCATGGCCGGTCTGCAGCAGACGGTGGGTGAGTTCAAACGTGATTTCGAACAGGAAACACACAAGATAACGACGGAGGGAAAGCATGCGTAAGGGAAATCTGGCCCGGCGGCCCAGAAATGGCGACAGCGGTGGGCACTGGATCTCCTATTCCGATATGATGGCTTCCATACTGATGGTTTTTATCCTGGCTGTGATCTATTTCATGTATATCCTGCAGAATCAAAGCCTGGAGCTTGAACAGAAGACCATCGTACTGGCAGATCAGGAGCAGCAACTGGAAGAAACCCGCATCATCATTCTCAGCCAGACGGCTCAGTTAGAGACCAACCAGGTGATCCTTGCCGAAAAAGAGAATGAACTGGATAAAATGAAAACCGAGCTTCAGGGAAAAGAAGATGAGCTGATCGTCATCCGTACGGATCTTGAAGAAAAGGGAAATCAGCTGATTAATCTGCAGCACAAGCTGGATTCGCAGCAGGCGGTGCTGGAGAATCAGGAAAGACAGCTTCGGGAGATCGTCGGTGTTAAAACGGATATCATCCGCGACCTGAACAGCGCTTTTGAACGGGCTGGACTTGCAGCACAGGTGGATCCCAACACCGGTGACATCATCCTTTCCAGTTCGGTGTTTTTTGCTTCCAATTCATATCTGATCAAAGAAGAGGGCAAGGAATTATTGGACAGGTTCCTGCCGGTCTATCTGGATGTTTTGATGAGCGAAAGCTATGCGGATTTTGTGGGAGAAATTATTATTGAAGGTCATACTGATTCGGATGGAAGCTATATGAACAATCTGAAGCTGTCTCAGAACCGGGCGCTGACCGTTGCGGAATACTGTATGCAGATGCCGTGTCTGACACAGGATCCGGACAGGCTGTATCATTTCCAGCGCATCATTACCGCGACCGGACGCAGCGATTCCGAGCCTGTATACAGGAAGGATGCATATGGTAATGAGCTCATGGATATGTATGGAAACCGGATCGAGGATAAGGATGCTTCACGCAGGGTTGCTTTCAAGTTCCGACTGAAGGATACTGAGATGATCACCCAGATGCAGCAGATTCTGAGCAATATGAACTGATAATGGAGATCTGGATATGCCAAAGTCTCGAAAGATTTTGAAGCGTTTGAAGGCCATCACTGTTTTTCTCATGCTTACAGTGGTGCTTGCTGCCGGGATCTCGATCTATATTATGTCTCATACATCTTTGAAGGTAACAGGTCACAGCGAGGCAGTCTGGCCTGCAGAGGAGTTCCAGGACGGCTTTACGTTTTCATCTTTGCAAACCCATATGGCAAACGGCGCTGTGCCGGGCATTCTTTATAGGGAAGACCCGCTTACCGATGCCGAACAGTTTCGTTTCATCGTGTATACGCTGAGACTTAAAAATGATAATCTGCTGCAGGCTGAAACGGTCGAATGCAGAATCGAACCTGCGCAGGATGATATTCTGATGTACACATCGGGAGAAGAAGTGATCATTCCTCCCGGACAAACCAGGGATGTGAGATTGGTACTTCTGACAAAGCAGGATTCCGGCGTTGTAAGACAAATGCGCATAAGCTGCTACTATCTTGGTTACAAAGGAGGGATGACTTACACCTATGCACCGTAATAAAGGGTTCTTCTTCCGTCTTTTTACGGCATTGCTTCTAAGCGGATGCATGTTCAGTTTGCCTGCTTTTTCGCAGGAGCTGGATGCTCTTCCGGAAGGTTTCGTCTATATAGACGATCTGATCCCGGATGCATTGATCGAAATGCGTTATGCATCATCTCATAATTTTACAGGGAAACCTGTTCCGGGGTATGAAGCAAATAAGGCGATCCTTACCGCAGAGGCGGCGGAAAGATTGGCGGAGGCTGCCGCGGAAGCTCGCGATATGGGCTACAGAATAAAGATCTTTGATGCATACAGGCCGCTTGATGCTGTGAAGGCATTTGTGAAATGGGCACAGGACCCGGATGACCTGTCAGGAAAGGCGGAATTCTACCCTGATATCCATAACAAGCAGAAGCTGCTGGACCTCGAATATATTTCCCGAAGCTCAAATCACTGCAAAGGCAGTGCGGTGGATCTTACCCTGACAGATATGAATGGGAATGAGCTTGATATGGGAACAGGCTTTGATTATTTCGGTGATAAAGCCGGTCATGGGGCACAGGGACTTACGGAAGAGCAGCAGAAAAACCGAGAGATCCTTTGCACTCTGATGGAGAAACACGGTTTTCGAAGGTTTCAGAGGGAATGGTGGCACTACTGCCTGAAGAATCAGCCTTATCCTAATACGAATTTCAATTTCACCGTGAAATAAGGTAGAAATACGGATTTTATAAAATGGAAAATCCGGATGGATATTTATATGAATGTAAGAAAAGTGCTTGCATTCAAGAAAGATATATGGTATTATTTTTCGGAAAACGCACGCGGAGTCATTTACCGCTTGTTCCGTTATGAATGGTGGCAGGTAAGATAAGGCCCGCGGTGGAAAAAACAAGGAGGAATTAACCATGGCTGTTATCTCAATGAAGCATCTGCTGGAAGCCGGTGTGCATTTTGGCCACCAGACCCGGCGCTGGAACCCGAAGATGGCTCCGTACATCTTCACCGAACGCAACGGTATCTACATCATCGACCTTCAAAAGACCGTGAAGAAGGTTGACGAAGCCTACATGTTCATCCGCAACATCGCGATGGAAGGCAAGACCGTGCTGTTCGTCGGCACCAAGAAGCAGGCTCAGGAAAGCATTCAGAGCGAAGCTCTCCGCTGCAATATGTATTATGTGAACAATCGTTGGCTCGGCGGCATGCTCACCAACTTCCGCACCATCCGTACCCGCGTGGAACGCATGAACAGCATCGACAAGATGGAACAGAGCGGCCAGTTTGAAGTGCTTCCCAAGAAGGAAGTCATCCAGCTTCAGCGTGAGCGTGAGAAGCTCGTTGCCAACCTTGGCGGTATCCGCGAAATGAAAAAGCTTCCCGGTGCTCTGTTTATTGTTGATCCCCGTAAGGAACACATTGCTGTTGCCGAAGCCCGTACTCTGGGTATTCCAATTGTCGCGATCGTTGATACGAACTGCGATCCCGATGAAGTTGATTATGTGATCCCGGGTAATGACGATGCAATTCGCGCCGTTAAGCTGATCGCCGGCAAGATGGCTGACGCCATCCTGGAAGGCAAGCAGGGCGAACAGACGGAAGAGATTCCTTCTGACGAAGAACCTACCGAGACTCCCGATCAGGAATAATTTGTGATAAACAGGAGGAGAAATCCATGGCTGATATTACTGCTGCAATGGTCAAAGAGCTGCGCGAGCGCACTCAGGCCGGTATGATGGACTGCAAAAAGGCTCTTGTGAACTGCGAAGGCGACATGGAAAAGGCGATCGCTTTCCTGCGTGAGAAGGGACTTGCCGCCGCTGCCAAGAAGGCTGGCCGCGTTGCTTCGGAGGGTGCTGTTGAAAGCTACATCCATATGGGGGGAAAAATCGGTGTTCTGGTTGAAGTAAACTGTGAAACCGACTTTGTTGCCAAGACGGATGCTTTCAAAGAGCTGTGCCATGATGTTGCTTTGCAGATCGCTGCTTCCAATCCGCTCTATCTCTCCAAGGAAGATGTTCCTGCTGAAGTGATCGAGAAGGAAAAGGATATTCTGCGTGTTCAGGCTCTGAATGAAGGAAAACCCGAGAAGATCGTTGACAGAATGGTCGAAGGCCGCATCGAGAAGTATTACAAGGATAACTGCCTGCTTGAACAGGCCTTTGTAAAGAATCCCGATATAACCATTTCCACCCGTGTTAACGAAGCCACTTTGGCTTCTGGTGAGAAGATCTCCATCCGCCGTTTCGTTCGTTATGAGTGCGGCGAAGGTATCGAGAAGAAAGAAAGCAATCTCGCTGATGAGATCGCCGAAATGACCAAGAAAGCTTAATAGGAATAATACGGAGTGTTGCACCAAGGTGTGACACTCCTTTTTCATGAAAGGAAACAGGAATGAGTGCATATAAACGGGTGCTGTTGAAATTGAGCGGCGAAATGCTGGGAGAAAACGGTAAACTTTTTGATTTTTCAATCATCGATCATGTTGCAGATGTGCTGCGGCAAATCGCAGAAAAAGGGACTCAGCTGGGAGTGGTGATCGGAGCAGGAAATATCTGGCGCGGCCGCAGCAGCGGGAAAATGGATAGGATTACAGGAGATCAGATGGGAATGCTGGGAACCATCCTGAACGCGTTGGCAATGAAAGATGCCGTGATTCGCTGCGGAGGAAAAGCGTGCGTGTTCTCTGCAATCGAAATGAACCGTATCTGCCCGCTTTACACCGCTGAAGAAGCCCGGAAGAAGATGGAAGAGGGCTATGTTGTTTTCCTTGCGGGCGGCACCAATAACCCGTATTTCTCTACAGATACAGGTGTTGCGCTTCGGGCAGTGGAGCTTGAGGCAGATACGATCCTGTTGGCAAAAAATATTGACGGTGTTTATACAGCCGATCCAAAGAAGGATCCCGATGCGAAACTGATCCGCCGGATCAGCTATGAAGAAGCGCAGGAAAAACGTTTAAAGGTAATGGATGCCGCGGCTTTTGCTCTGTGTTCCGAAAACAAGGTGCCTGTCATGCGCGTGTTCGGTCTTTTCGATCCTGAAACGGTACTTCGTGTGCTGGATGGGGATGATATGGGAACGACGCTTTATCCTGAAGAGTGAGCTTTTACAAAGGCATGATGCTATATTATCGTATTCTCACATGTGAATATTCTTGAACCAACCAATAGTTGTAAATCACCTGTGCACAAGAGATTATTACTATATCCAAGATAGAAATAATCATAACATGCACCGAGTTAAAAGAGGATTGCATATGATCCGCCCTTGTCAATCAGACACGGGAAACATCCAAAGATTCACTTACAGCACTTTGCTCATTTGAGCAGGGTGCTTTTGCTATTCTGAAGCTGACCGGAGTGAAGCAGGGGGCTGCTTCTGAACGGCTGCAGCTTGCGCCGCCTACTTGGATTTGAACTTACGAATCTGTAATGCAGAGCTTCAAACGCGAATGGCGACATGGTTGATCTTCGCGCAGAATCGTTCACTGCTAACAATGAATTGCCTGCTCAGTATGTTTACAACGGGGAAATGCAGGAAGTTTATTGAGTCATAGTGATCCTTAGCCATGCTTTGCGAATGCACCGTCCCAGACAATATGGCGGTAATTGTCCCGATCGGTCGCGCCTTCGGTATTGATGCACAGCAGAACGGAATCAGGACCCATACAAAGCTGCTGACGCAGAGGAGCACAAGCGGGATCTCTCAGCAGTTCCATGGCAGCACCAAAGCCGGAAGCTCCGCTTTCACCGGCTTCAATGCGTTTATCACCGGACAGAGGATTGGCCAGAATACGCATTCCATCGGCAGCGGCATAATCCGGCATGGAGATCGCGTGATCTGCCTTGCTTTGCAGGATCTCCCAGGCTAAAGAACAGGGTTCGCCGCAGCACAATCCTGCCATGATGGTGTTCATATCCTTGCCGCAGAAATGTATCCTGCCATCATTGGCACCGGCGGTTTTGAAAATGCAATTTGCGCCGTGAGGCTCTACGGTAATAAATTTTGGCAGACGATCCTGCCATGCATCTGACAAAAACGCGGTTATAGCCGCAGCCATGGAACCGACGCCTGCCTGGAGAAAAACATGTGTCGGACGGACCGTGCCCAATTGAGATACGATTTCCGAGCCCATGGTTGTGTAGCCTTGCATGATCTGCAGAGGGATCTTCTCATATCCGGGCCATGAAGTGTCCTGAACCAGGACCCAGCCATTCTCTTCCGCCTGCTTTGCCGCGTAACGGACCGTATCGTCATAGCACAGGTCCAGGATCTCCGCGCTGGCACCCAGCAGGCGAATGTTATTCAGTCGTTCCGGTGCGGTTCCGCGGGGAAGATAGACATACGCCTTCTGACCGAGCTGTGCAGCCGCCCAGGCGACTCCTCTGCCATGGTTGCCGTCTGTTGCTGTGACAAAGGTGTTTTTTTGCCCTTCTTTTGACAGCACGTGCAACACATAGCTTCCGCCGAGTCCCTTGAAGGCATTCAGGCCGAAACGTTTGCTTTCATCCTTGACATAGATCCCGGTAACACCGGTAAAAGCGGCAAGAGCACTCAGGGAATGCAGCGGCGTGACATCGTACTCCGGAAGAGTACGGTGAAAGGCGATAACATCGGCGGTATTGGAATAGGTTAAGGAAGAACAGAACGCCGGAACGGGACCTTTTGGAAAATCGACAACACAAATCGATTCAGACATGGCTACACCTCCGAAAACCTCTGTGGAGATCCTGAATAACAACTTTATTATATCACAACAACTCCGGCAGCATCAAAGATAATAACAATAATTCAAAAGCTCCGGCATCCGCTTTTGTGGGTCGATGCCGGAGCATTTCTGATGATACCAGAATCTTTGTTTATCAATGGTTCAGTGCGAATTTATCCACAAAAGCTTTGACTACATAACCGGTGGTACCATCCGCTGTGCGGATCCTGTACCAGGCATTGCTTTCTTCAATAACGGTGACAACCTCATCCTTCTGAAGGTAATGAAGACACGTGGAATCAACTGTGGCCTTCGCGCGCAGATTGACGTGCCCTGCTTCGCCTTTGCTGGGGGTCACCACTGCTTTGAAGCGGTTGACTTTTGTAAAAGTTTGAGGGGCCTCGGTTGGATCCTCACCGCTGAGAAACTGGGTCATAACATAGCCTTTTAAGGTTTCACCGTCTACGAGCACGGAGATCCTCGTCCAGCCGTCCAAGTTGTCACTGAGCAGTGTTACGGGCTTTCCAATACCCAGGCGGACGATCAGGGATCCGTTCGGGCTGGAACGAAGATTTACTGTCAATCCGTTGTCAGCAGCGATGTAGAGCCGGGTCTCACTGCCTTGATCGGCACAGGCGCCCATTATTGGAACAAGGCTCAGTACAGAGATCACCAGAAAGGTCAGAAATGCTGCAAATTTTTTCATGATTGGATCCTCCTCATGGAATATGTGAACTTCAATGTTTTTTCAAACATCTCTGTTCCGCTTATATAGACGAATGAACGATGTGTTTCATTCCCGGGATTATGATCTTTTTTCCAGGCCTTTTTTCCTTCCCTTTTTTGCACTTTTTTGCCCGTGAATGATCCGCATGCATTGTATTTCAGGACAAGCTCCTGCCATCTACAACCTCGAAGTAATACAAGTCCCGGACCGGCAGACGGTAGGCGGCATCCTTCTGATATCCTGTTACGGAGACCTCTGGTGATATGGCTGCCATAATCGGCGATGCCCAGGGGGCGTTTGGATTGTGGCAGCGGATCAGCAGCTCCTCCGGCTGCTCCGGTGGGATCTGTTCGATGGTGATCTTCATAACTGGGTGTCTCCCTCCGATTCTGCGTACAAAGGTTCACTTTGATGTTTCCGGCCCATACGGGCATGCAAGGATAGTGTATGAAGTATTCGCTCCGCGTCAATACTTTTTCTTGTATGTGGTAGAAAACTAGGCGCAAGTGGTCATCCAGGCTACGGCAACATTGCAGCTTAGGTGCTGTTTTTTTGCAACATACTGGTTTGACGATTGATATGAGCCCATTCTTTTAGTATACTGTATTAGGTAAAGGACAATACCTTTACAGAGGTATCCTATTACAATAAGCATGTGAATGCGACATGCGTATAGGCTTTGAAAAGGAAATGATAGGATGTTCATGGACTTAAACACGCCAAGATTGTTCCTGAAATGCATAAGCTATGATGATGCAGGTTTCTTCTATCGGGAATTTTCAAATGAGGATGTAAACAGGTATTTATTCGATGCAGACCCATGTTCGTCCGAAGAAGAAGCAAAAGAATGGATCGATTTCTATATGGAGCCTGAACCCAGGAATCAACAAAGGTGGATCATTGTAATGAAAGATACAGGTGAAAGTATCGGTACCTGTGGCTTTCATTGCTGGAACAGAGAAATCGGAGAAGTGGATATCGGATATGATTTATACCCATTATATTGGAGTCAAGGATATATGACAGAGGCACTGACACGTATCATTGATTTTGCCAAAACAGAGATGTGCGTGAAGAAAGTCTATGCACATATATCAGTCGATAATCTGTCATCTATCAGAACAGTAGAAAAGCAGGGATTCGTTAAAACCGATGAACAATATTTTGAAGAGTATCATGGAGGAAAATATCTTCACGATATCTACCGGCTTGTTTTGAATAAAGAGGTTCCAATCGAATGAAGGATCGCTGAATGGTATTCATGACTACATTGTTTACCTCATGTACTATCTTGCATAATCGTCGATCACAGATACGTTAATTGATGAAACCTTCCCCTACATAATAACTTGTGACTTTGAAAGTTATACACATATCGAAGCAGAAGACGCGATCATCGAATTCAAAAAAGTAAGTTCTGCGGTTGCCCAAAGTACGGTATTCGCATCATGCGATAAAGAATCTACTACACCAATTTTACACCAATTCGCGTAGAATTATGTGGATTTATGTAGAGATATAAAAACCACGGTTGTATTATGCGGTAACGAACGTCAACCAAACCCAGTAAAATAAGGGTTTCCGAGTAATAATGATCCGACACAATGTTTACAAGTATTAACAGGCATAACATCAAATTGAAACAAAAACTCAATGGTATTTGACTTTTCTGTATGCTATAATCCGGTTGTATCGTTATCGGAACATAAAGGGGGTCATATCATGAAAAAATTGATCAGCTGCCTGCTCGCAGCGGTACTGATGATCACTGCGGCAATGCCCTTTACAGCACTTGCCTATACGAAGGAGGATCTCACAAGGACGCTTTTATTCGGAACAGAAGGCGACGATGTGAGGGCTGCCCAGGAGCTGCTTGGCCAGTATGGGTATTATCAGGGCGCAGCGGACGGCGTGTTTAGCGAGAAAGTGTCCAAGGCCGTCATTCTTTTCCAGGGGGCCAACAGGCTGGCGGCGGACGGTAAGATCGGGAAGAAGACCTGGGCCAAACTGATAGGCAACAAGGTCGTGACTGCGGAGGATGCGCCTGGCAGCGGAAGCTATGAAAAGGAAGATTTTAAGCGCATCATGAGTGTAGGCTGCACAGGAAATGATGTGAGGGCTGTGCAGGAAAGACTGGCTTTCTATGGTTACTATTCCGGCATCATTACCGATAAGTACACTTCTGCCGTTAAGAAAGCCGTTATTGCGTTCCAGAAAGCGAACGACCTGAAGGCTGATGGAAAGGTGGGCTCCAATACCTGGAATAGCCTTATCAGCGACAGTGCGGTGAAAAAAGAAGATACGGCTGATTACCAGCGTCTTCAGTATGGCAGCAGTGGAGACCTGGTTGAGAAGGCTCAGGAAAGACTTGCGTTTTTCGGCTATTATACCGAAACGCTTACGAAAAAATTCGGCAACACGATGAAGCAGGCGGTCATCAAATTCCAACGCAGAAACGGCCTGGAGGAAGATGGCGTGATCGGCAAGGAAACCTGGAAAAAACTGAATGATGATAATTCTGTTAAATTCAGCGATCCCACATTCGAGACGATCGAAATGGGTATGACAGGCGAAAAAGTCGAAACGATCCAGTATGCTTTGAGAGACACCTACTATTACACCGGCAAAGTAGATGGCATTTTCTCTTCAGAAGTTCGAAATGCGGTTCGTCTTTTCCAATCTTCCGAAAAGGGACTTACAGTGGATGGCAAGGTTGGAGAAAAAACCTGGAATGCTCTTATTAATGGAAATGCCGGTATATTCAACGGTGCGATTCCCGTGAGAGCACTTTCCCGTACAAGCAGGGGCTATGATGTGTTTGTTCTGCAGGCACGTTTAGTTGAACTGAATTTCCTGAAAGCGGGAAATTATAAGAACGGGTATTATGACGATAGTACTGTAAACGGTGTAAAATCTTTCCAGAAGGCCAATCATATTGTGGAAAGCGGAAACCTGGACGCCAATACGCGCCGTTATCTTTGGCCCAACGCCGTAAATACCGAAGAGGAAGAGAAAATTGAAGATATCGAAGACATGCCCAAGCTGAGACTGAACAGCACTGGAAAAACGGTTTCCAATGCTCAGATGAGGCTGAAATCTGCCGGTTATCTGCTCGGTAATGCAGACGGTATCTATGGGCCTATAACGCAAAAGGCGGTGCAAACCCTTCAGAAGGATTACGGCCTGTATCCGGATGGCGTGATCGGCGTGGACACCTGGAATATTCTTCTTACATTTGATGTTTCTCTTGCGGATCCTGAAGTAGTGGATCCCCAAAAGCAGGCTGTTCTGACACCGACCCGTAAGCTTCATAGCGGATGCAGCGGAACGGATGTGAAGAAGCTGCAGCAGCAGCTCATCCAGTTGAACATGCTGGCTGCCGGTGAGGATGACGGAAGATTCGGCCCGATAACCTTGAATGCGGTGAAAGCATATCAGAAATCCAGGGGACTTGATGAAGATGGTATCGTCGGGAGCAGAACCCTGTCGGCTATCTATGCGGATTTGGGTGCAGAAGTCGATATTCCTCCGATAGTTATTTACTAACCAAACTGGGTTACGCATTTATCCGGAATGGTAAACCGGAACTTACTTTGTTAAGTGGCCCGAATCAAAAACTATAATAAAAACCGTCTCTGCAAGGAGGCGGTTTTTAGGTGATAAACAGAATCATAAAATGAAAATACTGTCTGATTGATTTTATTGACAGATTCGATTATAATAAATTAGTAATATATGGGAGACTGAAGAAATGATGATCTTCATGTGGCTGCCGCACGAGATTGAGAAGAACTACTGACATATGAGAATGGCAGAAAGAAAGGCAAGGGATTGATGATGGATAACCCAGAGCGGATTTGGCCGGAGTATGCGGAAGAAATGACGAAGCGGGCTATGGAACTGGGTGCAGCAGGCTGCAAGCCTTTTGTGATTGAAGATATCTGCTTTGACAGCCGCACATTATTGAAATGCATGTTTGGCTGCGCCGACTGGGGAAAAGGACTTACCTGCCCCAGCAGGAAGGGGAGCCCTTCTATGGCTGAATACCGTGAAATGTTTTCAAAATACAAATGGGGCGTGATCATTCACGGTCATGATAAGGCAACGACGCAGCGTGTGAGCCTTCAGCTGGAAGGTGAAGCGTTTGCTAAAGGATATTATATGGCATTCAGTTTGAGTGATTGTGCCCTTTGTAAACAATGCGCTGGTTTTACCGGAGAGGAATGCCGCCATGTTCTCAAAGCACGACCGGCGTTCCATTCTGTGGGGATCGATGTGTTCAAAACCGTTCGTCAGCTTGGATTTTCGATCAACACCCTGTTTGATCCTAACAATGAGGAACAGAACTGGTATGCAGCTGTGTTTGTTGAATAAGGAATCTGAAGCAGGGCTACCGCAGAATGATATTGATATCAGAAAAAACGGTTGCCGATTTGAAACGGATAAAGTATAATAAGATAAGATATTTTTAAGGAGGCAATTCCGGTGTTTACCGGCTTTACAGAGGAAACGATCCGCTTTTTTCTCGGAATTCGTTTCGATAACAGCAAAACATATATGGATGCTCACAGACAGCAATATGCCGATGTGGTGAGAGCGCCGTTTTATGCTTTGATCGATGATCTGGCTGATACCGTGCTTGAGATCGACCCGGATATGGAGACACGCCCTCACAAGGTGCTCAGCCGGATCAACCGTGACATTCGGTTTTCAAGGGATAAATCGCCGTATCGGGATCATCTTTGGTTTTGCTTCAGACGCGCAGGGATGAATAAAGAATGTGTGCCGAATTTCTGGTTCGAGTTTGGACCGGATCACATGAACTGGGGCGCCGGGACCTGGTTTGAGCAAAAAGAAACGATGGAAGTGATGCGTAGGAAAATGATAGCTCATCCGGATGATTTTATGGATGTCCGGAAGCTTATCCTGAAAGCAGGGCTTCAGTTTGGCGGCAACAGCTACAAGCGTTTTGAGGTGCCTCCCGGTATTCCGGAAGAGCTGCGGGCGTGGTATATGCTGAAGGATGTGTATGTGCAAAGAGCAGATGCGGATTTGAAATGGGCCTACGGTAAGAAACTTACAGATAAGATCAGGAAAGATTACATAACACTCAGCCCGTTCTATCAACTGCTCAGGGGATGTATGGAAGAAGCGATGGAGGAGATTTATGATCGATTATAAAGCGCTTAAAAGCGGCACTGATGTGCGCGGAAAAGCGCTGGGAGAAGGTGCCTTGCTTACAGAAGAAGCTGCTGCCAAAATAGGCGCGGCTCTCGTGCAGTGGCTGAAGAAAAAGGACATTAAGGCTCCGCGGATCTCGATTGGACGGGATTCAAGACTGACCGGTGAAAGCCTGCTGAAAGCATGTTCGGAAGGAATGGCCCGGATGGGTGCCAATGTATGTGATTTCGGCATGTGTACAACGCCTGCGATGTACATGAGTTTGCTCACAGAAGGCTTTGGCGGAGACGCTTCTGTGATGGTGACTGCTTCGCACCATCCGAGCGACCGTAACGGTCTTAAGTTTTTCCTGCCGCGGGGTGGGATTACCTCAGAGGAACTGGATGTAATTTTGGAGATCGCAGCTCAGCTTGAGCTTCCCGAAAGTTATTCGGGAAGCCTGAGCAGGCGGGAATATCTGCCGGTTTATAAGAATATTCTGGAACAGCGTGTACGTTCAGGGCTCAAAACCGATGTGGCCAAACCTCTTCTGGGAATCCATATCGTTGTTGATGCAGGAAACGGGGCAGGCGGTTTTTACCGGGATATGCTGGATGAACTGGGCGCCTGGACGGAAGGAAGCCAATTCCTTGAGCCGGACGGACGTTTTCCCAATCATATACCCAATCCCGAAAATGCCGATGCTATGGAAGCGATCAGCAAAGCAACGATCGGAATAGGTGCTGATCTGGGTGTGATCTTTGATGCGGATTGTGATCGTGCTGCGATCGTAGATCATACCGGCAAAGAGATCAACCGCAACCGCTTGATCGCTTTGATCAGTGCGATCCTGCTGGATGAAACGCCCGGACTTACGATTGTGACAGACAGCGTTACTTCGTCAGGCCTCAGCCGGTTTATCGGTGAATGGGGCGGCGTGCATTACCGCTATAAGCGGGGTTATCGCAATGTGATCGATGAAGCGATCAAACTGAATGGGATGGGGATCAACTGCCCTCTGGCTATTGAAACAAGCGGCCATGCTGCGCTGCGTGAAAATCATTTTCTGGATGACGGTATGTACCTTGTAACCGTGCTGATCTGCGAAGCCATGCGGATGAAGCAGCAGGGGAAGAACCTGAGTGATCTGCTTGAAGGCCTCAGAGAACCTGTTGAAAGCACCGAGATCCGTCTTAGGATCACAGCAGAGGATTTCCGCGAAGCGGGACGGGCAGCGATCGCTAAGGTAATGGATCATGCTGCGTTTACACAGGATTGGCATATTGCTCCTGATAACCGGGAAGGTGTGCGGATCTGCTTTGATCTGGATGATGGATTGGATAATGGTTGGTTCCTCTTGCGTCTGAGCGTTCATGATCCGGTTTTACCGCTCAATATCGAAAGCGATGTGCCTGGCGGAGTTGTAAAGATGGCAAAGAGTTTGTACGAGGTTCTGCTCAGCACAGAGGGAATTGATCTTGGAAACCTAAACAACTTTATCAATGCGTAACTTGAACAATAAAACCATATAAATCGGAGGAAAACAGTTATGAAGGAAATCACAACAAAAACGATCAACAATATCCGTACCCTGGCCGCCGATACCGTTCAGAAAGCTAACAGCGGACATCCCGGCGCCCCCATGGGAATGGCTGCAATGGCGTATGCGGTATGGTTTGATCAGATGAAGCACAATCCTGCTGACGCTTCCTGGGCGGATCGCGATCGCTTTGTTCTTTCCTCTGGCCATGCCAGTGCCCTCATTTATTCTTTACTGCATATCACTGGTTATGGGCTGGAAATGGATGACATGAAACAGTTCCGTCAGTGGGGCAGCAAAACCCCCGGCCATCCTGAATATCGTCACACTGTTGGTGTCGAAACAACGACAGGACCTCTTGGGCAGGGCGTTGCCAATGCTGTCGGTTTTGCGATTGCCGAAACGATGCTGGCGGCTCATTTTAATCGCCCGGGTTATCCGGTTGTGGATCACAGAACCTATGCTTTCTGCGGTGATGGCTGCATGATGGAAGGCATTGCGAGTGAAGCTGCATCCCTTGCTGGAACCCTCCGGCTTGGAAAGCTTACCCTGCTTTATGATGATAACGAGATTTCTATCGAAGGAAATACCGATATTGCCTTCCGGGAGAACGTAGGTGCCCGTTTTGAGGCGTATGGCTGGCATGTGCAGCGTGTTGAGGATGGCAATGATGCAGATCAGATCATTGCTGCGATCGAAAATGCGAAAAAGGACGATCGCCCCAGTCTGATCATCTGCCCGACCAAAATCGGCTTTGGCTGCCCTGCCAAGGAAGGGAAGTCTTCTGCGCACGGAGAACCCCTGGGTGTTGATAATGTTGCCGCTACCAAAGCGAATCTCGGTATGCCTGAGGAAAACTTCTTCGTTTACCCGGAGGTTTACGAACACGCGAAAGAATGCATGGAAAAGAATGCCTGTGCTGAGGAAGAGTGGAACAAGCTCTTTAAAGCCTACGCAGATAACTATCCTGAGCTTGCTGAAGAATGGAAACAGTGGCATGATCCCGAACTGCCTGAGAGTGTGAAGAATAATGAATCTCTCTGGAATTGGGAAGGGAAGATGGCGACCCGTGCTACATCTGGTGAAATGATCAACCGTCTTGCCAAACTGCTGCCGAATCTCGTTGGCGGAAGCGCCGACCTGGCTCCCTCCAACAAAACAAACATCAAGGATGGAGGCGATTACAGCGCTGAAAACCGTTCCGGGCGCAACATGCACTTTGGTGTTCGCGAGCACGCAATGGCTGCAATTTGCAATGCGATCGCTCTGCATGGCGGCTTAAGAGTATTCTGCGGAACATTCTTTGTGTTCAGCGATTATATGAAGCATGCCATGCGTATGGCTGCTATCATGAAACTGCCTGTCACTTATGTGCTTACTCACGATTCCATTGGTGTTGGTGAAGATGGAGCGACTCATGAACCCATCGAGCAGCTTACGGGGCTTCGTTCCGTACCGGATATGCAGGTGATCCGCCCCGCTGACGGAAAAGAAACCACCATGGCGTGGCTTACAGCGCTTACATCCGGCCTTCCCACCTGCCTTGTACTTACACGTCAGAATCTTCCTCAGTATGATGGGTGCAGGGAATGCATGAAGCACGGCGGTTATGTGCTGAGCGATTGCGAAGGCACTCCCGATGTGCTTCTTATGGCCAGCGGAAGCGAAGTGGAGCAGATCATGCAGGCTCAGAGTATTCTTAAGGAAGAAGGGATCAATGCCCGCGTTATCTCTATGCCCAGTATGGAAATATTCCTCAGTCAGGATGAGAATTATCAGGAATCCGTGATTCCTGCTGCCGTGCGTGCCCGTGTGTCCATGGAAGCGGGCGTTACGATGCCCTGGTATCGTTTTGTGGGTCTGGATGGAAAAGCCTTGGGCATTGACCATTATGGCGCTTCTGCTCCTGCGGCAACGCTGTTCCGTGAATTCGGTTTCACTGCGGAAAATGTAGTAAACGCAGCGAAGGAAATATTGAATAAGTAATATGTTAAACGCTGGGATGAAGGGGCGGGATTCTCGTTCTTTCATCCCTGTTTTTATTTTGAGGTGAATATGAATATACTTTATACGGAAAGGCTTACGCTTCGTCCCTTTGCGGGAACAGACCGACAGGTGCTTCTGATGATCTTCTCAGACCCGGAAACCGTACGATATATGTATTATCGGGGACGTCCTTGCATTACACCGGAGAAGGACGCCGACCAATTCCTGTTTGAATATGCGATTCCGGAATGGAAACGGGAGCCGGTAAGAACGAGAGAGTATGCGATCATTTTGAACGATACGGGAGAATTGATCGGGGATGTAAGTATCGCGATCCTGGAGGAACATAAGTCGGAAATAGGCTGGTTCCTGAAAAAGGAGTATCGTCACAAAGGATATGTTACGGAAGCTGCAGAATGTCTTCTCCAATTTGGCTTTGAAACGCTTGGAATGCACAAGATCATTGCCTGCTGTGATGAACGAAACGTTCCGTCTGTACGGGTCATGAAGAGGCTGGGAATGATCATGATCAGTATGAGTCCGCATGCAAGACCGGTCAAGCAGGATGGAATTGCCGGCAATGAAGTAGTATACGGAATAGATAAAGCCGCCTGGTGGTGGAAGAAGAACGGAAGTGACAGTTACGTAAGAAGTACACGGAATAAGATAGGACATGATCTTTTGGTATTTGCCGGCGCCTGCGTATTTGTTTGTAAGAATGGAAAAATGCTGCTGCAAAGAAGACGGGATGACGGAAAATGGAGCAATCATGGCGGATGTGTGGAACCCGGAGAAAACATCGAAAACGCGGTAAAGAGAGAACTGTTTGAAGAAACCGGATTGAAGGCTGAAAAGCTGATTCCAATAGGCACTTATACGGGAGAAACACAGTTTCATACTTATCCGAACGGAGATATGGCGTGGATCATTGATCATGTCTTTCTGTGTGTGGATTTTGAAGGGGAATTGATTCGGCAGGAAAGCGAAGTGCAGACGCTTGAATGGTTCCCGATCAATGCGCTTCCGCCTCAGGAAGAATGGGAAGAATCGATCTACAGAATGTTGAAAGACTGTATCAGCGTTTTGAATTCTTTATGAACTATGGTATGCAGCAGTTATTTTATAATGCATGATCAATGGATTGGAAAACCTGATGTTTTAGAATGGGATGGAACAAACGGGGCAAAAGGTTCGTCATATAAACTGAAAGGAACGGTGATCGAATGAACTTTGAAGAAATGGCAGGGAAAACAGAAAAGACAGTTTATTTCACCTGCCTTGATATGACTGGAAACCGTGAAGATGCCCTGGATTGCATGCAGGAAACCATGCTGAAAGCATACAGGAGCTTTTCGTCCCTTCGCAATCGTGATCTCAGGCATTTTATCCCGTGGATACGTAGGATTGCTGCAAACACCTGTATTGATATGATCCGCAGAAGAAAGAATACGGTATCTCTTGAGAGCATGCAGGAAAAGGGAACGGATGTTTCGCTTGACCTGCCGGGCCCTTACGAAAAACTGGAAAACGCAGAAAAACGAAGACTGATGAGGGAAGCAATGCAGCAGCTGGATGATGAGGCACGTGCAATGGTCATTTTCCGGGATGTGCAGGGCCTTTCCTATGATGAGATCGCGGAGATATTGAATATTCCGTTGGGAACGGTAAAGAGCCGCATATTCCGCGCAAGAGAAAAACTCGGCAGAATACTTCGTTTGAATGGGGAACTGTTTTCCCCGGTTAATGTTTGACAGTGTGAAGGAGGGGCAGATATGAAAGAGAAGAAGATCAAAGGAACGGAAATAATCAAAGATGAGAGCTTTAATCCGGTTCTTAAGGAAAGCCTTGCGATGCTGGATGAAGAAGAGATGCCGGATGCCGCTTTTGCATGGAGAAGAATGATCGCAAATGAGGAAGAGGAAACACAAACGAAAATAAGCAGGTTCTTCTCTTCCGGATTTGGAAAGATCCTTACAGCCGCCGCCGCGGTTCTGATCTTGACAGGCGGTACTCTTCTTGTACGGGAGCAGAGGAAAAATTCATCAGTGACCTACACAACAACATCCGCCTATGCAAATACAGATGCCCCGGCAGCTGCATATGGAAGAATGGCAGTGAAAGACAGTGCAGCGTCACCCATGTTTGACTATGTTATGACTAGGGAAGAAGCTGAATATGAAGAAAACGGAGAAAGCAGAGAAGAAAAGATCATCAGAACGGTTTCTTTTACCATGACTGCCGAAAACTACGACGAGATTCTTGAAGCTCTGAAGGAAATGACAACGCTGAACTATGGAAGGATCGAAAACCTGTATTCATATGGCAGCCAGCAATCCGGACGGGCACGAACTGCAAGGCTGACCCTGAGAATTCCCAAAGATCACCTGGATGATTTTCTAAGCAGTGCAAATTCCGTGAATGCTGTGATAACGGATTATAACGAGAGCCGGGAAGACGTAAGCGAAAGCTACTATGACATCGAAAGCCGGCTGAAGGTTCAGCAGGAGAAATTACAGAGACTGCTTGAAATGCTTCCAGACGCGAAAAAAGTGAGCGAGATCATCGAAATTGAAAATGCGATAGCGGATACACAGTATTACGTGGATCTTTATCAGGGAAAAATAAACGGTTTTGACAGCAAAATAGATTATTCCACAGTAAGTATCACCCTGAACGAGAAGATCGTTCGGGTAACACAGGAGCCTACTTTATGGGAGAGAATCCGGGATGCGATCGGAGATTCTGTTGAAGAGGGAATCGGGTTCATGGGGGATCTGCTGGTTTTGCTGATCGCCCTGATGCCATGGCTTGTACTGGTCTTTGTGATCGTGATTGTGATCAGGATCATTCGCGGGAAACGGAAAAAATTTCACAAAAATTCCCATTAATCCTGTTGCAGAGGAATAATATCAACAAAATCTGGTTGCATTTTTAGAATGCTTTCTATATAATAATAGCATAAAAGTGACCGCGATAGCGCGAAGACTGAGTATAGTATGGGAGGGATTCTAATGGGCAAGTTTGTTATCCGTGAAAAGAATGAGAAGTTTTCTTTCCGTCTGAAAGCATCCAACGGTGAAGTAATCGCCGCGTCCCAGATGTATAAGAGCATCATTACCTGCAAGGCAGGCATTCAGAGCGTGATCAATAATGCTCCGGTTGCCGGTCTTGAGAATCAGACAGAGGAAAATTACGAAACGATCAAGCATCCCAAGTTTGAAGTGTACACCGATAAAGCCGGTGAAGCGCGTTTCCGCCTCAAGGCAAAGAACGGGCAGGTCATCGCCGTGTCTGAAGGATATTCTTCTGTGAAATCCTGCCTGAATGGGGTTGAATCCGTAAGGAAAAACTCGGTCGATGCCAAGATCGTTATGGAAGAAGAATGATTCCGGTATTCCTGAATAGAAATTCAAAAAGCTGGCCGTCATGTTGATGGCCAGCTTTTTGATAAAGAATGATATATTGGTCAGATTTCTGCTTCCAGTCTTACACACCGCCCCATAAATGTCAGCTCATTCAGGTTTCGAATTTCGCTTTCGCATTCTGCATCATACTTCTGAAGCATGACCTGGAATCGTTCGAGGAGCTTTACTTTACGAAGCACCGGCCCGATTGGGGTTTTGATCAGCATAATTGCGCCGTCTGTAGGTGATGAGGAGGGAACCACAAGCAGATAATCACCCTTACGGATACGGAACCCCTGCATCCCGTTATCCGGTGAAACAAAGTAAAAAACTTTGTCGGGATTGGCTCCTTCGATTTTTCCGCCGGCAATGGGGAGAAGACGATGATCTACTTCCTTCATCACTGCATTATATACCGGAACATGCTTGAGCACACCGCTGAGAGCATCCAGCCAGATGCTTCCTGCAACTCCGGGATCCTTATCGGCTTTGGCTCCGGATTCATTGACAGGCTCTTTTTCTGATTTTACTACTTTTTTTGCTGCCTGCTGTATGCGGGGAACTGCGCTTTGAAGATCGACCGTTGCGGCGATATCGTCAAGCGTGAAATCCGCTTCTGTTTCTTCCTTAAAGCCAATGGTGCGCAGGATGCGCCGCGCTTCATCATCCCGGATGATGCGAGTGCCGTTTTCAACAGTTTCAAGATATTTTTCGCTAACTCCGCATTTGCGGGCAACCTGCTTATAGGTAAGTCCCTGTCTGGTTCTTTCAAGTCGTATCAGATCGCCAAGTCGACTCATGCGCTGTCCTTCCTTTCAGGAATTTGATATCAACATCATACAGCAGATACTCTGAGTTTTCAAGAACCAACCGTTTTAACTGTGAAAATGTAAAAAAATGAGAAAAATGGAAAAAAACAAAGAATAAATAAGAAATAAATAAAAATACATCTAATTTATCGGAATACTGACTAATATTGACTTTGACCAATGCTGACTATTATGCTATTATACATTTGCCGGGTAAGAAAACCGGCAAAGAAGTAGAACAAAGATCATCAGGAGGTAGTAGATATGATCAGCAATTATGATATGCACCGTTTCGGAAGTTTCTTTGAGGCAGATCCCTTCATGAGGTCTCTGCTTTATGCAGGCGGAAATCGGGAATCCGGATATCATCGCTGCCATGTTAGGGAAGAAGAAGACCGCTATGTTCTTGAAATTGCTCTTCCCGGTGTTTCTGCGGACAGGATCAATGTGACGGTACGGAAGGATCAGATGCGGATTTCGGTTAGCATGAATGAGGAAAAGCAGAACGGACATGGCTGCATGAGACATGGCATGATCATGGACCGGGTATGGACTCTGGAGGGAATCAACCAGGAACAGATCACCGCAGAAAGCCGTTATGGAATGCTGTATGTGACCCTGCCAAAGGAAAAAGCAGAGGAAGAAGCAGAGGAAAGAAAGATCCCTGTCAAGTGTGAAGACGCAATGCTTTCGGAAGAAACGATCAAGGAAGCATAATGCCATAAAAGAAAACATCCCGGCCCAAAAGCCGGGGTGTTTTTACATGCGGATCAGCCGATTTTGAAAAGCTTCTTCAGCTTTGCCAGGAAGCCTTTCGCATCATCCACATTCAGCTTCGCCTTAACTCCTTCAACGATGGTGTTGATGGTGTCACTGGAGATATCGAGGTTGCCGATAAGATCCTTAACCGTATTGATGGGATCCTTCTTGAACTTAGCGAGCAGATCAGAACTGCCACTGATCTTTTTGACCAGTTCAGTGATCTTAGCCTGAATATCAAGTGCCATGAGAATGATCTCCTTTCTCAATTGATACAAAAATTATATCACTGCTCTTTGGAGACGTCAAGATTTCTATGCCGGTAAAAAAGGAAAAGAATCAAAAAGCTGAAGTGAAAAGTTAACTTCCAGTCCTCGTGCGCGCGACTGGCACTAAGTCTTACAGGAAGTTCCAGTGGAAATAAGTCTTACAGAAAAGTACAATCCATCATGGGCGATGACACCGGATGGAGGAAAAAGAAATGT
>JAZLIA010000043.1:0-30888 GCA_045617125.1 Clostridia bacterium
CCTCAGACAGGCCCAGGTTGGCGACGGCTTCGTTGACGCCGTTGATGAAGTTGAGGTCATAGGTGGAATCTTCGTCGTGAAGCAGGATGACGCCCAGCTTGACGGGCTTCTTCGCTTCTTCAGCGGAAGCAAAAGTGACGACGGACAGACACACGATCAGGGCCAGGACCAGAGCAGCGATCTTTTTCATTTCGGTTGTCTCCTTCAACATGTTATAATAAGGGTAATGGATCTATTTCAGCACCTCTTGGGATGCGTGAAACCGTTTTCAGAAAGCAGAGCTTCATTCCTCTCTCAGGAAGATCCGCCCATCCTCGATCTTTTCAATAATAGCCAGGGACTTGAGATGCACCCCCTGAGCCCGCAAAGCCCTGCCGCCGTTTTGAAACCCTTTTTCCACGGCAATGCCCACACCCACCACCTTCGCGCCCAGTTGGGAGCAAAGATCCGTCATGCCGCGTACGGCCTGACCGTCAGCCAGAAAATCATCCACGATCAAAACCCGGCTTCCCAGGGGAACATAGTTTTTTTCAACCTGCATCGAATAGGTCTTTTTCTTGGTGAAGCTGTAGACCTCCGTGCGGGCGGTGTTGTCGCTGAGCACGGCGCTGTTGCTCTTCTTGGCAAACACCACGGGAATATCGTTCAGCGCATGGGCCGCTGACAGCGCAATGGCGATGCCGCTCGCTTCCACCGTCAGGATCATGGTGGGCCTTTCCCCGCGGAATTCCTCCGCCAGGGCTTCACCGATCCGGAACATGAGCGCTGTATCGATCCTGTGGTTCAGGAACATATCCACCTTGGCAACATCGCTTCCGGCACCCTTTCCATAGGTGCGGATGGCATCGCACAATTCTTTCATGGCCCCTCCGCAAAACACGAACATTAATCGTGAGCACCTGTCTATTATACGGCATTTTTCAAAAAAAGCAACCCCAATTTTCTGGATAATTTATTACAAAGCCTATTTTTACAGTTTGCACAATATTTTTCCGTGTTTTTGCGAACTTTGCATTATTTGACAGGATATTCTATCCCGCAAAGCCGAAAATCCCGTTTTTCTTCTCTTTCCGGAGAAGCTTTATGTGTGTTCCCGGCATTTCCGCCGCTTCTTTGGCCGCATGTCGCTATTGCATCCTTTATATGTATCTGTTATAATAGCCGCGTACGGTGAAAGGCGCATCCTTTCCCGATACACAATAATTGGAGGAACGAACAAATGAAAAAGCTGCTTGCCCTGCTGCTCGCCGTCACCTTCATGCTCTCCCTGGGCTCCGTTGCCCTGGCTGAGGAAAAGACGAAAGTAACCATCTGGCACACCTTCACCGAAGGTCAGGAAGCCTATCTGATCCAGGCTGCCGCCGACTTCACCGCTTCCCAGGATAAGTATGAAGTGATCGTGGAGAGCCAGGCTTACTCCGGATTCACCGACACCGTCAAGAACGCCGTCAAGAACGGCGTGGGCCCCGACATCATCTTCAACTACGCTTCCGAAGCCGCCGAGTATGTGGACCTGGGCCTGGTCGCTGACCTGAGCCAGTACATCTACTCCGATGAGAACGGCATCGAAGGCTTTGACACCTGCATTTCCGAAGGCGTGATGAACGGCGAAGTACTGGGATTTGCCGACGGCAACATCCACTATCTGCCCGCCTACACCACCGGCCCCATCCTCTTCTATAACAAGACCCTCTTTGACGAGCTGCAGCTCAAGGTTCCCGCCACCTGGGAAGAGACCGTTGAAAACTGCCGCGTGATCAAGGAAAAGAAGGGCATCCCCGGTCTGGGCTTTGACTCCCTCACCGACGTGATCCAGATGCTCATCATGGAAGAAGGCTGCGGCTACATCGACACCGCCAACAAGTGCGTCACCTTCGGCACCGAAGGCATGAAGGCGAAGATCCAGTGGCTGGTGGACTGCGTGAATGAAGGCCTCTTCCTCATCGCTCCCTCCGGCAACTACTTCTCCAGTGACTTCAACTCCGGCATCTGCGCTTCCTACATCGGCAGCTGCGCCGGCTATCCCTACATCACTCCCGACGGCTTCGAATTCGCCATGGATAAGATGCCTGCTCAGACCTGGTATCCTTCCTGGGACCGCGGCCCCATCGTGTTCTATTACAACGATGATGCCCGTGCCGAAGGCGCTTACGAATTCGTGAAGTACTTCATCTCCGCCGAAGTCAACCTCGGCTGGGTCGAAGCGGTCAACGCTCTGGCTCCCTATTCCTGGACTCAGGAACTGGACGAATACAAGGCTTATGTGTCCAGTGATACTCCCGCCGTTCAGTCTCTGAACGCTGTGGCCGCGCATCTGGCCATCGCCGGTTCCCTGCCCGCCGTCACCGGTGCTTCCACCGTGCGCACCGAGATCGTCAACGCCGTGAAGAATGTGGTGAACAACGGCATGACCGTGAACGAAGCCTGGGATCTGTGCGTGAACAACTGCAACGCCGCTCTCAAGGGTGAGTGATCCCGATTCTGTAAGTTACGGGCCGCCCCTTCCCGAATTTGGGAAGGGGCGGCCTTCTTTATAAAAACGGCAGATGAACGCTGATAAAGCAGATCCATTGCATAACCCTTCCCCGGATGCTATAATAAGGAAGCGTCAGGGAAGCTGCCTGACACGACCGTAAAATCAGGAAAGGATGGTCCTATAAACATGAAAAAGCTGCATCCCTTCATTCTGTTTATCGCGCTGCTGCTTCTGCTTGGCACTGCCTTTGCCGAGGAAGGCAGGGATGATTCCCGCCTCGTCACCTTCGGAAAGCTCACAGTGAACAGCGATGTCACCTACATTGATCTGGAAGGCAACATCGTGCGGGATTTTGATGAGTTCTGCCGCTTCCTGGATCAGCTGCCCTATCTTGAACGGTGCGATATGTTTTCCACCGAGATCCGCCGCAAGAACATCGACATGCTGGCGGAGCGTTACCCGAACATCACCTTTGGCTGGAGCATGGTTCTCAGCGCGAGGGATCACACTCACATTCTGCGCACCGATGCAACAGCCTTCTCCACCCTGCACAACAACCAGACCACGCAGCACAGCAGCAAAGATTTTGAGATTCTCAAATACTGTCCGGATCTGCTGGCTCTGGATATCGGCCATAACAGCGTGGACGATCTCAGCTTTCTCTCTTACGTGCCCAACCTGCGCGTGCTGATCATCGCCTGCAACCAGGTGAATGACATCACCCCTCTGGGGCAGCTGAAGGATCTGCAGTATCTTGAAATCTTTAAAAATGACATTCACGATATTTCCGTGCTCTCCGGTCTCACCGAGCTGATCGACCTGAACATCTGCTTCAACCGCATCAAGGACTGGACCCCCATTTATCCCCTCACCAAGCTGCAGCGTCTGTGGGTGTACAACAGCAATAACTATTCCGAGGATATTCCCGTTCCCCGGGAAGCAGTGAACGGGCTGAAGGAAGCGCTGCCCAACTGCTACATCGACAGCAAGAGCTGGTCCACGCTGGGCGGCTGGCGTGAGCATGAACGCTATGATGTGATCTACAACATGTTTAAAACCGGCGTTTATATTCCCTTTAATGAGAAGCTGCCGGGCCAGGAGGATTGATCCCCTTACCGGATCTGAAAACAGCAAACATAAAAAGCCCCGGGCCATGGAATTTTTGTCAGGTCCGGGATTTTTCATACTAAATGAGTTTTAAAAGCTGAACAGATGCGCCGCATATTTTTCGCTCTGGCTAAGCTGCGTGGAGGGAGGCGTACGTGAAACGTACGTTGACCGGAATGAAGCAACACCGGAGGAGAAAAGATGCAGGCAGATGTTGGGTTATTAAAATGAGTTTAGTTTCATGTCAATTTATTTTCGGCTTTTTTTGACAAGCGCCGTGGCGCATTTCTGCTCGATCACCGCCAGCACAATCAGCAGGGCGATCATCACTCCGTACAGAAGCAAATGGGGGATCTCGGTTTTATCCAACGCAAACTCGACGCCCACCATCCCCAGGATGCACATGAGGGCTCCGCAAACCGGGAAAGCGCGTTTTCCGGCGCGCTGCGACAAAATCAGAATGATCGCCACCACACACACACCGCACAGCACCTGTTCCACCCGCACAAAGCCCCATTTCATCGAAAGCGCCCGACGGCTCTCACAGAAGATCTGCGTGAGGCACAAAAAGAACAGAACATGGCCGGTGCGCATCAGGGGCAGATCGCAGTTCCTGTTCGTCACCAGATAGAGAATCGCGACCGCCAGCGCCAGCACCGCTTCCAGCATGAACACCGCGCGGTAATATTCGCCCCATTCACCCGCAACCACCGCAAAGGGGAAAAAATTGAGCGGTTCATCTCCCATGCCGCAGTAATCGCCCACGCCCAGAGTATCCAGGCTGATCTCGGCAAACCGGGCCAGGGCCGTCAGGATCGCCCCTGCCGGAGCAAACCGGTCCAGTGTGACCGGAATACTCTCATGCGTCAGCCTGGCCGCAGCGATCACGCCGAGCAGAACACCCACACCGGCCCCGAAAAAGGAAAATTCCTCAGGACGAAAACGCAGGAAGGAAGAAAAGCCGATATTCAGCAGCGTTCTTCCCATCAGGAGCAGCACATAGAAAAGCTTGGAGCAGACAAAGCCCAGAATGACCGAAAGAGGCAAAGCCTTGATTGCGATCTGTTTGCCCTCGCCCACACGCAGCGCAAACACCGCAAAGGAAACCACAAAGGCCATCAGCAAAAGACGCAGATAGCTCATATTCACTCTCCGTAGGCCGAAGCAAAATAGATGATGTCGCTGATCTGGCGGGTATGGGCATTATCGGGGTCATTGATCTTTACGGCATTGAGCATCAGCATGGTGCTGTTTCCGCCATCCAGGTTATAACACTGAACAGCCCCCTCCTGCAGCGCGATCTTCTGAAAATCGCGCAGCGTCATTCCGTAATTTCCCCGTTCCGGACCGGCACAGCAGATGCACAGGTATTCCATCGGCCCGGTCTGTGCAATGCACATCCTCTGCCGTCCCACATCCGTGGCCATTTCCTCAGAGGAAATGATCCGCACAGCCTTGCCATCCTTCACCAGGACAGGGCCGAAAAAGAAGGAGTTGATCACCTTTTTTCCATCCACGGTGTCGGTCACGCCGCCTTTTTCCGGCGCAGTGAACAGATGAAAATCGCCGTCCTCATCGATTTGCAGCACATCATGCACCCCGTCCGGATGATCCATAAACAATTCGCCCTGACGCAGGATATACCCCTTGCCGGTGTAGCTGAAATAGTCTCCGTTGATCGCCAGCACCGCGTTCACGCGCTTGGCCATGCGGAAACCATCCAGCACCATCATGGAATCAAAGCCGCCGGCTGAAACCGTGCGCAGCTGGGAAGCATCCGCAATTTTGATGCGGGCCACCCAGTAATCGCATTCATCAATAAAGCGCTTCTTTTCGCAGGTCACGGTAATGGTGGGGTCAGAATAGTTCCAGCCGTCAAAACCTTCCTTCTGCGGCACCTTGCCGCCGCTCATGTCGATAGGCAGCTTCACCGGCTCCGTCTCCTGTGCCAGGCACAGGCAGGGCAAAAGTGAAAGCATCATCAGAGCACAAAGGAACACTCTTTTCCAGGGCTTCATTTTCATTCTCCTACTCCTTAACAAACAAATTAACCGTCCTTTTTCATATCCTTGCCTGGCCGCTTTCCCGGGCGGCACAGGCCACCGCTTCAGCCACCGCGCACGGAACACGCTTGTCAAAAGCCTTGGGCAGGATATAATCGCGTCTCAGTTCCTCTTCTGTCACAAGTCCGGCGATCGCCCGCGTGGCTGCCAGTTCCATCTCTGTGTTAATGGTACGGGCTCGCACATCCAGTGCCCCCCGGAAAATGCCGGGGAAAGCCAGGACATTATTGATCTGGTTGGGATAATCGCTTCGTCCGGTGCCCACCACGTAAGCCCCAGCGCTGATCGCTTCCTCGGGCATGATTTCCGGCACCGGATTGGCCATCGGGAACACACAGGCCTTCTCTGCCATGGAACGCACCATTTCCTCCGTTACCACATGAGGCGCCGAAACTCCGATGAACAGATCCGCTCCCCGAAGCGCATCCTCCAGTTTTCCCTTCATGTGCTCGCGGTTGGTCAGCTTTGCCAGTTCCAAATGAGCAGGGGAAAGCTCCATATCCTCTGAAAGGATGCCGAACCGATCCACCATCATGATATGATTGATTCCAAGACGCATCAGATGCATCGCAATGGAGGTGCCTGCAGCGCCGGCGCCATTGATCACAACGCGCACCCGGTCCGCCTTCTTGCCGGCAACACGCAGTGCATTGAGTACAGCCGCGCCCACCACGATGGCCGTGCCGTGCTGATCATCGTGAAACACCGGAATATCGCATATTTCCCGAAGCCGTCGCTCGATCTCAAAACAGCGGGGCGCGGCAATATCCTCCAGGTTGATCCCGCCGAAATTTTTGCTCAGCAGATGCACCGTGCGGATCACCTCCTTCGTGTCCTGGGTATCCAGACACAGAGGGAAGGCATCCACATCGGCAAATTCCTTGAACAGGCAGCACTTCCCCTCCATCACAGGCATCGCCGCCGCCGCGCCGATATTTCCCAGGCCCAGTACAGCGCTTCCATCCGTAATGACCGCCACCAGGTTGGATCTTCTGGTGTAGATATAGGAAAGGTCTTCATCCTCCCGAATCTTCAGGCACGGTTCTGCCACCCCGGGAGTATAAGCCAGGGAAAGATCCCTTCCGTCCCGGATCCTGACACGGGAAACCACTTCCACCTTTCCCTTCCAGCCTTCGTGCGCCAGCAGCGCTTCCTCGCGGACACCCATGTGCATCTCTCCTTCACATTAAGAGCAGACTTCTGATTTTATTGTATCACATCCCCAACGCTATTTCCACACCGATATATCACCCCTTCGTAAATATTTACAGAATATTTGTATTCCGGCACTTCCGGTGGTATAATAAAGCATAACCCAAAAACAGAAGCGGGAGGCGTTTCCATGTCCATTAATCTTGTAAAACTCCCTACCAAAAAAGAAGGGCTGTGCCTCCGGGTGTGTAAAGGTCATTTTGCAACCAGTCACAGCCACATCAACTATTACATTGACGTCACGATGCAGAAATACCGTCTCAGCGAAGCCCGTGCGGTAGCGCAGGAGCTGTGCCGTGATTATAAGGCCACCACCATCATCGACACCATTCTGTGTCTGGACGGCACCGAGGTGATCGGCGCCTGCATGGCCAGTGAGCTCACCAAAGCCGGCTATATGAACATGAACGCGCACCAGACCATTTATGTGGTCACACCCGAGCACACCTCCGGAAGCCAGTTGATTTTCCGGGATAACACCTCCGGCATGATCGCGGGCAAGCATGTGCTGGTGCTTCTGTCCTCTGTCACCACAGGCTTTACCGGCCAGGGCGCTCTGGACGCGATCCGCTATTACGGCGGGCACACCGTCGGCATCGGCGCGATCTTCGCCAACACCGACAGCATTGACGGCGTGCGGGTCGACAGCATTTTCGATTCCCGCGACCTGAATGATTACCAGAGCTGGGATGCCCGCGACTGCCCCTGGTGCAAAGAAGGCCGCCGTCTGGAAGCCCTGGTGAACAGCCACGGGATCTCGGCCCTGTAAGGAGCGCTCAAAAATATGAACATCACTGTTTACCTCGGTTCCTCCGGTGAAAACAATGCCCGTATCGCCGAATGCACAAGGCAGCTTGGAGCCTGGATCGGCTCCCGCGGTCACACGCTGGTATTCGGAGGGTCAAAAACCGGCCTGATGGGCGTTCTGTGCAACAGCGTGCTTTCAAGCGGCGGCAGGGTGATCGGCGTGATCCCTGATGTGCCGATGATCCTGGAACGCATTCATCCTTCCCTCACAGAACGGATCATGGTGGAGGATATGGCTGAACGAAGAAAACGCATGATCCAGCTGGGCGACGCTTTCATTGCCCTTCCGGGAGGCATTGGCACGCTGGACGAGATCACCGAGGTGATCACCCTGATGCGTCTTGAGCAGCTTAACGCCCCCTGTGTGATGCTGGGGCCGGATGGGTTCTGGCTTCCCTTTCAGAAAATGTGCGATGAAATGGAAAAAAGTGGGTTTCTTCCCGGCAATCTCACCGGGCAGGTCTTCTTTACGGACAGCGTGGAAACAGCCTCTCAGAAGATCGAAAAAGCGGGACAAATCTGATTCTTCCCGTGACAGATGAAACCGAGAAATGCGGTTTTGAGCCCTTTTCTCTTTTCATTTTTTCAAAACAAACCTATGCTTGTTTCTGCGGTGCGCTTTATGCACGCAGAATGATGACGAACGGAGGTCCTTCATGAATATCAATGTAAATGACCGTCTCCACGGCTTCACCGTTACCCGCATCCGCGAAAACAGCGAGATCCGCGGCCGGATGGTGGAAATGACCTTTGACAAAACCGGCACAGAGCTGGTGTGGATCGACAACGGCGAAGAAAACAAGCTGTTTTCCATCACCTTCCGCACCCTGCCCGAAAACAGCACCGGTGTGTTTCACATTCTGGAGCATTCCACTCTTTGCGGCAGCAAAAAATTCCCGGTGAGGGAACCCTTTGTGGAATTGCTCAAATCTAGCATGAACACCTTCCTGAATGCGATGACCTTTCAGGATAAAACGATGTATCCCGTATCCAGCCGCAACGACAAGGATTATATGAACCTCACCGAGGTCTATCTGGACGCGGTTTTTGCTCCCCGTCTGCTTACCGACCCCAACATTTTCTATCAGGAAGGCTGGCACATTGAAGCAGACGAAAACAAAGAGTTTTCCTACAAGGGCGTTGTGTTCAACGAAATGAAGGGCGCAATGAGCGGAGCGGACCGGGTGATCGGCGAAAAAGTGAACAGCATGCTTTATCCCGACAACAGCTACGGCTTCAATTCCGGCGGGGACCCCGCCTGCATTCCGGACCTGAGCTACGAAATGTTCTGCGACACCTATCGCCGTTTCTATCATCCTTCCAACGCCAAGGTGTTCCTGGACGGCAATGTGCCCCTGGAAAAGGTTCTGACACTGCTGGAAGAATATCTTTCTCCCTTCGACAGGGCTCCTGTTCCCCAGCCTGTGATGCAGTGCCCGAAGGGCGGCGAAGATACGATCGAGTTTGAAGTGGCTGCAAACGAATCCCTGAAAGATCGTTCCCGCCTTTCTCTGGCCCGGCTCGTTGGCAGCTGGCAGGATGACAAAGCCCGCATTCTGGGCCTTTCGCTTATCACCGATGTGCTGTGCGGCAGCAATGAATCGCCTCTCAAGCGGGCTGTGCTGGAAAGCGGTCTGGCTCAGGATATCAACATGTATGCTGACGACAGCAACGCCCAGATCCAGTTGGAAACGGATATCGTCAACATCAAGGATGGCTGCGAGGAACAGGTGAAAAACCTGGTTTTCGACACCATGGCCGATCTGATCAGGAAAGGACTGGACAGGGACGCCCTCACCGCCAGCCTGAACCGCAACGCGTTCCGCGTGCGGGAGGGCCAGGAGCCCCAGGGCCTCATCCGCTGCATCTCTGCTTTGTCCGGCTGCTGGCTGTTTGGCGGCGACCCGATGGAAGCCATGGTATATGACGAAACGATCCGCCGCCTGCGTGTGATGATCGGGGACGGCTCTATGGACCGGCTGGCTGAGGAAATGCTGCTCACCCGTGAAAATCTGGTGACGGTGTATGCCCACCCCTCCTATGATGCCGGTGAAAAGCTGCGGCAGGCCGAAAAAGCCCGGCTTGACGCGGTGAAAGCCGCCATGACTGAGCAGGAAATACAGGAGCTGAACGAAAGAAATGAAAAGCTGACCTCCTGGCAGGCCACTCCCGATTCTGTGGAAGCGCTTGCCACCCTGCCCACGCTCACTTTGAAGGATGTAAGCAGCGAACCCCGTCACGTGGAAACCGTATGCGGAGAAGAGCAGGGCGTGCTTACCCTGTTCCATCCCGTCAACTGCCACGGCATCAAATATCTGAATCTCTACTTCAATATTTCCGACACCCGTTATGAGGACCTGCCCGCCCTGCATTTCGCAGGTTCCCTCTTCGGCGTTCTGCCCACAGAAAAGTACGATGCACAGCTTCTGGAGCAGGAGATCAAAAATATCTTCGGCCGCCTCACCTTCTCGGTGACGCCCCGTATGACCGATATCGACAAGAAGACCGGTGCGCTGCAATTGCAGATCCACGCCAGTGTGCTGGATGATAACCTGGAGAAGGCCCAGGAGCTGATCTGCGAGATCCTGTTCAACACCCGCTTTGACTGTCACGACCGTATACGTGAAATGATCCTTCAGGAGGAGGAAGCCAGTAAGCAGGCCGGCGCCCAGGCAGGACACGTTATTGCCATCACTGCCGCCGGTTCTCACTTCTCCCCCATCGCCGCGGCCAACGAAGCCCTTTCCGGCTACACCGGCATGCAGTATCTTCACGCACTGGCAGCGGATTTTGACAGCGGCATCGACCGTTTTGAGCAGATCTACCGTTCCCTCACAGCCAATGCCTTCTGCCGCGCACGGCTTACAGTGAGCGTTTCCGGTACGGAGAACGCGGCGCTTTCCCTGCTGCTTTCCAAACTGCCCGAAGGAGAGAAAGCCCCTGAAGAGATCCGCTATGTTTCCGCTCTTCCCATGAAGCTGGGCCTGCGCACCCCTGCCCAGATCAGCTTCGCCGTGAAAAGCTGCACGCTCAGCAGCTGCGGCTTTACCTACGACGGCAGCATGGGCGTTGCCTCCAACATTCTTACTCTCGCCTATCTTTGGAACCGGGTGCGTGTTCAGGGCGGCGCCTACGGCACAGGCTTCAGGGCTGCTCACGGCGGCGCGGTGTTTGCCTATTCCTTCCGTGATCCCACTCCTGAAAAATCCCTGCAGGTCTACAGCGAGATGGGCGGCTTCATACGTGAATTTGCTTCCTCCGCCCCTGTGATCGACAATTTCATCATTTCCACCATTGCTGAAACAGAACCGCTCATCGGTCCCCGCGAACAGGGACAGGCAGCCGACAACAATTACTTCAGCCATATCACGCTGGAAAGAGAGCGGGCCGTGCTCAGGCAGATGCTGGCCGCCACTCCCGATAAGCTGCGCGAGTTTGCGGATGTGCTGGATCAGTATAATGAAAAAGGCGCGTTATGCGTCGTGGGACACGATGCCGCGCTGAAAGCCTGTGAAGGCCTGGAAATATTCGACCTGTAAAGCCGGATGCTTTCATCCCATGCTTTTTCCGTACCGGTTCCGCGGTGGCACTGATGTCATCGCGGAACCGGACGGATCAACGGTGTTTTCCCGAATCTCTCATTTCAAAAAAGGAACGTATCATTCCTTTTTTCTTTTTCGTCAGCAGTATCGATGCTGGCCCTGAACACAAAGAACCGGTCATACAGATACTCCAGCACAAAATTGATCACCATGTTGATAGCCGTTACCAGGTATTCGTTCCATCCAGATCGCGTAAGCGCATCCTCAAGCAGCATACTGAGCGGAGTGAATACCGCATAGAACCCAAGCACCTTCATCATGGCCACAGGCACATTTGCTGCCGAATGGAACGTGAAGCGGCGGTTGAAGGTGAAATTCCATATCACGCTCAGCACCAGCGCGATCCCATAGCTGAGCCAGTAAGGCCAATGCAGCGTTTCGTTGAGCAGCGTGAAGCTGAGAAGCTGGATCACCCCCGCTGATATGGAGAACAGCAAAAATTTCAAACTGCGCAGCAGTTCTTTTTTTCGATTTTCAATCAAAACAGATCATCTCCTTTCTTCCCCTATTATACTTCTGTTTTTTGAAAATGAACACGATTTATTCCGTATTCGGAGGGAACATCATGAAGAAAACAAAGATCCTGCTTATTCTCGCACTCTTGATATTCCTTTTGAGCGGCTGCAGCATGGAGAAAAAAGAGATCCTGTCCATCTCGGACGTAAAAGATGAGGCCCTCTCCGTCGCCCTGGCTGATGATCTTGATCAGCAGACCTGTGTGCTGAACGTGTGCCCGAAGGCACAGATCGTTTCACAAAATGATGATCTTCTTGGTATGCTTTCTGTTTCCGAAGGGAAAGTCGATGCCTCCGTTCAGGGCCGGGACTATCTTGAAAGAGCGATCCGTGAGACCGGGGTCAGCAATGTCCGGATCCTGGAGGAACCCATCCTCACCTATCAGTGTGCGCTGGGGCTCTCCAGGCTGTGCGCGATCCCGGATTTTGAGAAAACAGTCAATGAAACGCTGGAATCCTTCATCCTGGATGGAACAATGGAAGATATGCAGCGCCGCTGGCATGAACAGAACGAGCTGCAGATGCCGGATATCAAGCTGGATGATGATCCTGTCTGGGTGCTGAATGCTGTGACGAACGGAGATACTCCGCCCTTTTCATTTATGAAGGACGGTCAGCTGACCGGTTCTGACATTGAGATCTTATACCGCATCTGTGCTCAGAACCACTGGGGGCTGAACCTGAGCAGCGCGCAGTATCCCGCCATGCTGATGGGGCTGTCGACCGGAAAATACGATATTATTTCCGCAGGCCTCTATGTGACTGAAGAACGCGCCGAAAATGTCATTTTTTCTGTTCCCGTCCGGTCTGAAGAGCTCGTCATGGCAGTGCGGGACGAAACCGCGGAAAGCTCGCCTGTGCAGACCTTCTCTTCCATTTCGGATCTGAAAAACGCGAAAAGCTTTGCCATTCTGACCGGCTCGATCTTTGACTCCGTGATCAAAGAACATTTCCCACAGGCGAAGATACAGTATTACCCCACTCCGGTCGACGCCGCGATCACGGTTGCCAAGGGGAAAGCCGATGCGGCGATCCATGACGCACCCTTGATGGAATATATTTCCGCCTGTACGGACGGAACGGTTTTGCTCCCGGAGGTCCTGATGCAGGAAGACTATTATTTCATTCTTTCCCCATCCGAACGCGGAAGCAAGCTGCAGAAAGAGTTCAACGAATGGCTCGCTGCGCAGAAACAAAGCGGCGAGGTGCAGCGGATGTATGATTTCTGGTGCAGCAAAGAAGAACCGGAAACCGTCCTTGATTTTTCCGAGCTGCCCGATATCAACGGACACCTCCACCTTGCTACCGATGCGGTCGGCCGTCCCGACGCATTCTATTTTAACAACAGTCCGGCCGGGTTCCCGGTGGAACTGATCTACCGCTTCTGCCGCGACAGAGGATACGCGGCGGATCTGGCCACGATCAACTTTAGCGGAGCCATTCCTTCCCTTGTTGTGGGAAAGACCGATATGTTTATCGCATTCCTTTCCTATACTGAGGAAAGGGCCCAGAGCGTTCTTTATACGGATCCCATCGTCACAGGCGGAATCGGCATTCTGGTGCGCGCACCGGAAGAACACGAAAATACGTCTTTCCTCAGTGTGATCCGGGATGGATTGGAAAAGACCTTCATCAAAGAAAACCGCTGGAAGCTCACATTATCCGGCCTTGGCGTCACCTTCCTGATCACAGCCGCGGGGTTCCTGCTGGCTAATCTCCTGGGAGCCGGTCTCTGTGCCTGCATGATGTCGCGTCACAGAGGGCCCCGGATCCTTGCCGACGGTTTCGACCGCATCATGCAGGGCACGCCCATGGTCGTCATCCTGATGGTGCTGTATTATATCATTTTCGGCAAATCCAGCATTTCCGGCATCTGGGTCGCAGTGGTCGCCTTCGGTATGAACAGCGGCGCCTCCCTCGCGCGTTTGTTTTACGGCGCGGTCACCGAAGTGGACCGCGGGCAGAGAGAAGCAGCCCTGGCCATTGGCTTCACCAAGTTTGAGACCTTCAAGGGCATCGTGATCCCGCAGGCAGCGCGCACAGCGCTCTCCGGCTATTTCAGCGAGATCATCAGTCTCATGAAAGGCTCCGCCATCGTCGGCTATATCGCAGTCACGGATCTCACCAAGGCAGGTGATCTGATCCGCAGCAGCACCTATGATGCCTTTTTCCCGCTTCTCTCGGTTGCGCTGATCTATTTCCTGATCTCCTTTGCGATCCTTTCCCTTCTGAAATTGATTCAAAAAAAGCTTGAACCGAAGCGTGCGGTTTCAAAGGAGGCGGAAAAATGATCACCGTATCCCATCTGAGAAAAGAATATCCCCATGCCGTACCGCTCAAGGATGTATGCGCCGAGATCAAAAAAGGCGAGGTCATCTCCATCATCGGGCCTTCGGGCACAGGCAAATCCACCTTCCTTCGCGCCATCAATATGCTGGACCCGCCCACTTCCGGTCAGATCTTCATTGACGGGGAGGAGATCACCGCCCCCGACTGCAGGCTGAACCTCGTGCGCCGCAAAATGGGCATGGTGTTCCAGTCATTCAATCTTTTCAAACACATGAACGTGCTGGAAAACATCACCTACGGCCCGATAAAGCTGCTTGGTCTGTCAAAAAAGGAAGCCGAAGAACGCGCTCTGGAGCTTCTGAAAACCGTCAGTCTTCCAGATAAAGCCTATTCCTACCCGGATGAGCTTTCCGGCGGTCAGAAACAGCGGATCGCCATTGCCAGAACACTGGCAATGGAACCGGAGATCATTCTGTTTGACGAGCCCACCTCCGCGCTGGATCCCACGATGGTCGGCGAAGTGCTTGCCGTGATCAGGATGCTTGCCCGGAAAAACATGACGATGATGATCGTTACGCACGAAATGAAATTTGCCCGTGACGTATCCACACGCGTTTTCTATATGGACCAGGGCGTGATCTATGAGGAAGGGACACCCGAGCAGATCTTTGATCACCCGCAGAAAGAGCGTACAAAGCGCTTTATCCGCCGCTGCAAGGTGTTGGAAAAGCAGATCAAACGCGAAACCTTTGATTTTCTGGGTTTCAATGGAGAGATCGAGACCTTTGGACGCAAAAATCTCCTCAGTCAGAAGGATATTTATTCTGTCGAATCCATCTTTGAGGAATTGTGCGTAACAGCCCTCCTGCCGAAGATTCCGGAGTTTTCCTTTGTTCTGGAATATTCCGAGCAGGAAGGAAGCACAGAAATACTGATCAGTTATGCCGGTGAAAAGTGGAACCCCATGGGGCAAATGGAACCCGTTTCCCAAAAACTGCTGGAGCATCACTGTTCCAGGATCGACCTGGAATATACAGACGGTGAAAACCGCATCCGCATCCTTGTAAGGTAAATGAAAAGCGGCCAGAAGTTATCATAACAGAACAGCCATTTCAGCAGTCTGCCAGCTCCTCCCAGGCAAGATACATATTGTCGATCTCCTGCTGAAGCGCGTGCTTTTCCGCTTCCAGCTGCTGCAGCTTTTCGTAATCGGTGGCCACTGCCTCCATTTTTTCATCATAGCCAAGGAGAAGCTCCTCTTTACGGGCGATCTCCCTTTCCAGGGCGTCCATGCGGCGCACCTGCTTCGCGTCCCGGTTTTTCCGGGGCGCGTTTTCACTTGCTTTCACACTTTCCTGCCTGGGTTCCGGGGTGCGCTTTAACTCCTTTTTCCCGGCGCTTCGCTTTTCGTTTTCTTCCTTGATGCGCTCCATCTGCCGTATGCTGAGGAAGCGCTCCCAGTCACAATCCGGATAATCCGTGAAGTTGTTTTCTCCCAACAGCCATATATGATTGGCAAACCGGCGCACAAAATAACGGTCGTGCGACACAAACAGCAGCGTGCCCTCAAACGCCCCCACCGCTTCCTCGATCCACTCACGGGAGTCGATATCCAGATGGTTGGTGGGTTCATCCAACACCAGAAAATTGGCCCGGGACAGCATGATGATGCACATCATCAGCCTGGAACGCTCCCCGCCTGAAAGCTGCAACACCTGCTTGAACTGGTCCTCCTGTGAAAAACGAAAAGCTCCTAGCCGGTCCCGCGCCTCCTGGGGCGAACAGGCGGTCTCGTAAAGCAAGGTGTCATAAAGCGTGCGTTCAGGGTGGGCAAATTCCACCTTCTGAGGCAGATACGCCGTTTTCACAGAGGGGCCCATGCGCACGACCCCTCCATCCGGCACAAGCAACCCCAGCAGCATTTGGATAAGCGTACTCTTTCCCGTGCCGTTGGGGCCAATCAGGGCTACCCGTTCCCCATTCCCGCGAATTGCAAGCGAAACATCGCTGATCACCGGGCGTGCGTCAAAACATTTCACAAGATGCTCCGCGCGAAGCACAAAATCCGCCCGCATTTTTTCCGAAGCAAAGCCCTGCCGCAGCTTTTCATCCCGAACAGGCCGGTCGGTCTGCTGAATGCGTTCCACTCGTTTTTCCATCGCGGCGGCCTTCTTGTGCAGGGCCGGGTTATCATACACCGAGCCCCACGCCTTGAGCCGGGCGATCTGGAATTCCAATTGCTTCACCTTGCTCTGTTCCCGGTTGTACATCTCCAGCTGCTGCTGATATCTCAGTTCCCTCTCTTTCACATAAAAGGAATAATTGCCGCTGTAAAAGGACGCCCTCCCCCGGAAGATCTCGATCACGCGCTGCGCGGTGATATCCAGAAAGTAACGGTCATGGCTCACCATGATCACGGTACCCTTGAAATGCTGAAGATAATCCTCCAGCCATTCCAGGCTCTGCATATCCAGATGGTTGGTGGGCTCATCCAGAAGCAGAATATCCGGCCGTTCCATGATCATCTTGGCCAGGTTCACCCGGGTCTGCTCCCCGCCGGAAAGGGTGTCAAAACGGCGCGCACGCATAGCAGCATCAATATTCAACCCGCCTGCTATGCGCAGATATTCGCTTTCCCAGTTATAGCCGCCCGCTGCTTCAAAACGCCGCAGGGCCGCATCATAGCGGGCAGCGGATATGTTTTCCATGCTGCTGTGCATCTGCTCCAGCTCCCGGGCGCTGCCGATCACGTCGCTGTAGGCGCTTTTCAGCACTTCCTCCACCGTTCCTAAATTGATCTCGGTGTTCATCTGCTTCACATACCCAATGCGGGCCCCGCGGCTCACGCTGATGCTGCCCTGATCCGGCGTAAGCTCGCCGGTAAGCAGGCGCAGCAGGGTTGTTTTTCCGCAGCCATTGCCTCCCAGGATCGCCACATGCTCTCCCCGGTCGATCCTGAAAGAAATGCCGTCCAGAATACGCCGGTCCTGTTCAAAGCTGATGGTAAGATCGTTCACTGTGATTTCCGCCATGTTTCCCCCGTATCTCCAATAACACCGGAACGCCGAAAAACTGCCCCGGGGCCCGTTCATGAACCGCCTGCTTTATTCCCGTATGCAGATTCCCAGCAGCACAGCCAGCAGGGCCGCCTGATCGCGGGTGACGATAAGACCCCTCAAGTCCTCCGGACGCACGGTGATCCCATCCAGAATATCCGTTCGCATATCCAGTCCCGCAAGCGAGGTATAAGCAAACACCGCCCCCGTCATATCGCAGCCGGTGAAGGCTGCGTTTTTCATTTTCAGCTGTTCCAGAGCCGCTTCCCTCATCAGCGTGTTTTCAAACAACACGTGTTCCAGCCGGCTCTCTGAAAGATTGATCAGCTCCGCCTTGCAGGAAACAAAGCGCGCATCCCGAAGCAGGGCGCTGTTCAGATCGCTTCCCGTAAGGCGGCAGGAGGTGAACCTTACCCTGTGCAGCACCGCTTCTTCCATTCGGCAGTTATCCATTTCACATTTTTCAAATAAGCAGTCGGTAAACCCGGCGCGTGCAAGATCCTGCCCCGAAAAACGGCAGCGGCGAAAAACACACTGCCGCCATTCCCGTCCCTGCAGCTCCTCTCCGGTCAAGTCCTGTTCCTCCAGCAAAATGTTCTCAACGGTGTCTTCCTCCTGCCAGACGGAAAACGCTTTTTCCGTTCCGGACAGCATGGGTTCCTGTATTCCGGCCATATCACAAAATAACTCCCTTCAATTAATCAGTTTGTACTCTTTCAGAGTTCCAATAAAAGATATTATATCACGCCATCCTGCCGTTGGCAAACCGCTCAGAAGGATCTCAGCCTTCTCAAAGAAGGCTCTCGGCCTTCTCACCAAACCGCTTCACATAAAAACAGCAGGGGACCGTGCGGATAAAAATCGCATGATCCCCTGCTGAAATGTCTTAACGCCGTTTTACTCGTTTTCCTCGTTTTCAGGGAAAAGCGGTTTGTGGCAGTTGGGGCAGAGATAATCCTCATCCAGGTCGATATTCTCCACCTCGAAGGTCATCTCCTCCCCGCAATGGGGGCAGGTGTATTCGACAACGCCGTCATCCTCATCATCTTCTTCCTCGTCAAACGCGTCACAATCGCGGTCGCAGGAAGCACAGTCGCCGTCGCACTCCTCATCTTCATCCTCATCACCGTAGAGGGTCTCTTCCACATCGCCCAGATCCTCATCGATGGACTGAACGTATTCATCCAGTTCCTCCAGATCATGGCGGGTGTTTTCGATCTCCTCCGTCATGGCATCCAGCACTTCCAGAACCTTGTCCAGAATGCGTCCCTCGGGCTTTTCCTTATCCACATTCAGGCCTTCCACCAGGCCCTTCAAATATGCGACACGGTCAGAAATGTTATTCATGAATGCTCCTTTCACAGGCCTGCTTCCGGCAGCGCTCGCCGCAAACAGACTCAGCTCTTTGCAGCCTCAGGCACGGCTGAGATATTCGCCGGTGCGGGTGTCGATCTTGATTATATCACCGATGTTGATGAACAGGGGCACCTGCAGCTCATAACCGGTTTCGGTGGTGGCAGGCTTGAAGTTATTGGTGGCGGTGTCTCCCTTGAAGCCTGGCTCGGTCTTGGCAATCTCCAGGTCAACAAAGTTGGGAGCTTCCACGGAGAAGGGCTGGCCCTTAAAATAGCGGATGGTGACATTGGTGTTTTCCTTCACGAAAACGATGGCATCTTCCACAGCATCCTTGTTGATGGGCACCTGCTCATAGGTCTCAGGATCCATAAAGTAATACAGATCACCGTCGTTATACAGGTACTGCATTTCCTTGGTCTCGATGACAGCGCGGGGCATTTTGTCGGTGGGGTTGAAGGTGCGCTCGATCACAGCGCCGGTCATGACGTTCTTGATCTTGGTGCGCACGAAAGCCGCTCCCTTACCGGGCTTGACATGCTGGAAATCAACGATGTTCCAAACGCCGCCGTCCCATTCCACGGTAATGCCTTTTTTGAAATCTCCTGCAGTGATCATACGGTTTTTTCCTCCAATGCTTAATGAGTTGAATGATGGGTATATTTGCTAAAGGCCCGTCATATCACAGAATGACAAGATCCTTTTGTGCATGAACCAGGGTGCGTGCTCCGGACGCGGTGATAAGGCAGGTATTCTCGATCCTCACTCCGCCAAAGCCGGGCACATAAATGCCGGGCTCCACGGTGACAATGTGCCCTTCTTCAAGCAGGGCGTCGCTGGTTTGGGATAAGCGGGGCTCTTCATGAATATCAATGCCCACGCCATGGCCCAGGCCGTGTCCGAAATAGCCTTCATACCCCGCGCCGTAAATGATTTTCCTCGCCAGGGAGTCGATCTCGCGGCAGCTTTTCCCGGGAGCAAGGGCCTGTTCGCATTCTGTCTGGGCCTGTAAGACCACAGCGAAAATGCGCTTCATTTCCTCCCCGGGCTGTCCCAACGCCACCGTGCGGGTCATATCCGCACAGTAGCCGCATTTTTTTGCGCCGAAATCAAAGGTGATCATATCACCCGCGCAAAACGCCCTGTCGCCCGGCACCGCGTGAGGCAGGCTGCCGTTTTCACCGGAAGCCACAATGGTGTTGAAGGCGATGCGATCGGCGCCCAGCTCCAGCATCCTGTTTTCAAGCAGCATGCGGCTGGTTTTTTCGGTCATGCCCGGCCTGATCTCGCCCAGCAGCCAATCAAACGCCCTGCAGCTGATGTCGCAGGCCTCGCTGATCAGGCTTACCTCCCCCTCATCCTTCCGGGTGCGCAGCCTTTCCGGCACGTTCGAAAGAGAAAGGAAGCTGACCTCCTGCATCTCCTGCTGCATCTCACTGAAAGCCCGCACGGTGTACTCGTCATCTTCATACAGAAGCTCCCTGCAGCCTTCATTTTTGAGCACCCGGTATACAATGCTGCTGCGGCTCACACCCTTTAACGTCATTTCCACCTGAAAACCGGCCGCCTGCTTTTCAGCCTGCTCCGTGTAACGGGAATCGGTAATGATCGTTTGGGAAAACGGCGTAAGAAGCAGTGTGCCCTCGCCGGTAAAGCCGCTTAAATAAAACACGTTGGAAGGCTTGCTTACAAGCGCTGCCCGTCCTTCACTTAGATCGGCTGCTTCTCGCAGCGCGGCGATCCTGTCCTTCATGAAGACATCCTCCCCGCGCGGGAAAGTTCGTACGCAAAAAAGGTTTGCATACCTCCCGCAAGTGTATTATAACACAGTTTTTCCCGGAACACCAGCAAAAATTGCCGTTGAAAGCCGGAAAATACAGGATTTCCACGAAAAATTTCCCGGCATTGATGCCGGCATCACAGTTTTCCGGCTTCTCTCAGCATTGCAGAAACCGCTTTTGCGGCGGTGTTCACCAGCTTGGGGCAGGGTCTTTCCTCATAAAAGGCTTCCGTGCGGGGAGTTGGAACGGGATCTGAAGCCCCCTCCAGATGCAACTGATCGCGGCAGATCCAGCTTCCCTGTTCCTCCCGAAATGCCATAGCCAGAGCCTGCACCCTTTCATAATGTTCCATTTTCACGCTTCCGGTTTCCGGATTTTCATAGCCCAGCACGATGCCCAGCACCATTTCGGCTCCGCTCAGCGCACCGCAGAATTCCCTCAGCCGGCCGATACCGCCGCCGAAGGAACTGGCCATTTTCGCTGAAAGCGCCAAAGACAGGCCGGTCACATCCTCAAAGGCCAAAAGCACCGCCTGGGCACAGTTATAACCCTGGCGAAAAAGCGCTTCCGCCTTATCGCCGCGGGCAAGATCCTCCAATGTATACTTACCGTTCTCCATCATCAGAATTTTCCTCCGTGTCCGCTGTGCCCGCCGCCTCCGCCGCCGCCAAAGCTTCTGTGAGACGAGCCTGAATTGTTTTCCACGATCTTGCTGCGGGTGGTGGTGGTGTAAAGATACATATCCAGGGCCCGGGTAAGACGGAAGGAATCCTTCAGCACGTAATCCGCCGCATTCTGACGGCTCTTGGCCGTTTTCATTCTTCCGCGCAGGATCAGCACCGTGACAAGGCCGATCAGCGCCCCCGCGATCAGGAACGCGGGCAGCCATTTCTTCACCCGTCCAATGGGCGTAAGCGCCTCTGCGCGGGCTTCCACTTCATCCAGAAAAGCCCTTGCCCCGTCATAATAGGCATTTCTGCGCAGGAACACCAGGAAGGTCTCATCATCAAAGGCACGTTCCACCTTGGTTCCGCGGCTGCCGTGGCCGTCGATGTAATAATCCCGGTTGCCTGTGCCGCCGGTCATTTTGAGCAGCAGCAGCACGCCGTCGCGCTCTTCTCCAACTCCAAGGCCGTTCGAGTCGAAAAAGTTCTCCGCATAGGCACGCATCGAATATGCATTGCCCAGGCTTGTGATCGTAACAATGGAGGCATCCATGCCGTAGCGCTCGCGTATGCCGTCAATACGCTTGTTCAGTTCCTCCACCTGCTGAACTGAAAAAATACCGGCTCCGTCCACCACCCGCCCCTGCTGGGCCTGACACGGCAGGATAAGGGCTAAGAAAAGCACAAAGAGCACCGGAAAAAGGACCTTCTTTTTCATCTCAGATCACCCCCGCGTTCGCAAGAAAATAACACACTGCGCTGGCCACTGCCGTCACGCCCAGGGCCACCGAGAAAAACCATGCGCAGGCCTTGCCGAAGGAAACGGGCAGGTCGCCGATAAAGCGCCCGGTTTGCCCGTTCATAGCAAAGGTGTAGGTCTTATTCTTATATTTGGTGTTGAGCATCCACACCGGCATCAGCACCTCGCGCACATTTCCTTCGCTGATGCGCACCGACTGGGTCTCCGGCACCACGGTGGCATAGCCCTTCACCGTTTCCCGGAAGCGCTGCAGCACGCTGGTGCGGATGCGCTCATTTGCCCGTTCCTTGCACTGCTCGGCAGGCACATCATGGCGCTGGGCCTGATATCCGCTCAGGTAGGTCATGGCAAAATCCTCCTGCAGCTTCGTATCAAAGGGCTCGATCGCCTCCATCAGGTTATCGGCCATAGAGCGGGACCCGTCCACCGGCACATTGTCAAAGCTGAGCCCGCCTCCGCGCATCACACGGTAATGAGAGGTCTCCGTCACCATATAGTTACCGCTGCGGTAAGTGCGCACCTTGGTGCATTTGTAGGAAAGGTCGGAATCCGTGTCGCAGTTGAACAGCCAGAAGGGAACATACACGCCGGTAATGCGCTCAATACGGTTCTGTTTGGCAAACCGGTCCGGCAACAGCTTTTTACCTTTCAGATAGGCAGCATAGCGGTTCTTCGCTTCCTCCAGGGACAGCTTGAAGGGGATCACCGCCTCCGGTTTGTATTCGCCCTGATAAGCATCCTCCATCACCAAGGGATTCTGGCAGTAAACGCACTCTGTGGCGGCGGCTGTATCCTCCACCACCACCTCGGAGCCGCAGGAAGGGCAATGATAGGCGCGAAGATGCGCCCTTTCATCCTCGCTCCAGCTGCCGCCCACAGGCGATTCCCAGCTCATCCTTGCATTGGACGCGAGACGCTCGTCAATACGGTAATACTGCTCAATATCCTTCACCTCATAGGTGTTGGAGCAGGACGCACATTTCATTTTCTGCTCTTTCGCATCAAATAACAGCGCCGAGCCGCAGCCCGGGCACTTGTAGGTATCCGCCATAAAGGTGCCTCCTTAGCAATTGCTTCCCATGCGGGATAAAAATCCTGTCTGTATCTATTCGATATCACGGGTGCATTTTCCTGCATCCTATGCTATAATGATGTAGAAAACCCGTATTTATGACGAAAAACCGGAAAAAACCCCTTCCGGCCAAATGAAAAACGACCTGTCCGAAAGGAGGCACTTATGAAAAAGATCACCGTATTTCTGATATCGGCAGTGCTCATTCTCGTTTCTTCCTTTTCCGCTTTTGCGGAAGGAATACCCGTGACTGTGATCAAGACCCGGAAAAGCCTGCCTGAAGAGGCCCCCGTGTGGGAAATGGATTATGAATATCCCCTTTTGGAAGGGGAAGACACGACCGCTGTGCTGATCAACGATTATTACAGCGAAGCATCAAACGAAATGACCGCGCTCATCCTTCCCATGCTGGCCGGCACACCCGAAGCACAGGGCGCTTCGCTCCGGCAGATGACCCAGCGTTTCCGGATCACCTGCAACAACGGCCGCTTTTTCTCGGTGCTGTTCATGACGGAAAACCGGGTGAACGGTGAAAGCTTCCTTTCGCTTGATTCCGACACCTTCGACATCAGCGGCGAATATGCCGGGCAGATCCTCACCCTGAGGGGGGTGGTGATGGTGGGCGAAAGCTCCGTCCAGCTGTCCAAATGCCTCATGCCTGTGCTGTACGGGCACTTTACCAAATTGCAGGAACAGGGCATAGCCGATCCCGAACTGACCGAAGAGGATTTTTACGACATCGTGTTCCCGGAAAGCCACTTTTTTGCAAACGAAGATGGCAGCGTCACCTTTTATTTTCAGCCTGATGTGCTGGCAGAACCCACCTTTGAGGTGCCCTGTTTCACCTTCACCCCGGAGGACCTGGAAAGCCTGATCAATACGCAGCCGGAGGAAAACTGAAATGGAAAAAAACGATCGCAAGGATGAGATCATCTCCCTTCAGCAGGAGATCCTGCGCGGCCTCAAGCGCAGCATGAGATCGATGGGAGAAGATCTGTGGGGCGAAAGTGTACCCAGGATGGGATATATGGACGTGTGGAAGGATCCCGAACCGGCAGAGGAAAAAGTGCCTGAGGGCACAGAAGAAACGAAAAACAGTTCGGAAGCGGAAATATCCCGATCCTCCCGGGAGGAGGAGCCCTCCGCCCAGGTGCTCAGCGCCAGCCCCGAAGCTGAAAGCACCGCCAAAGAGGAACAGGACCCTCCCGAAAACATAGAGGACCTGAAAAAGGAGCTTTACAGCTATATCGGCCTTGACAACATTAAGGAACAGGTGGAAAGCCTGATCAACTGGATTAACATTAACAGGAAGCGGAAGGAGCTGGGACTGAAAACCCCCGACCTTTCCCTGCACATGGTGTTCAGCGGCAACCCCGGCACCGGAAAAACGATGGTAGCCCGGTTGATGAGCCGCATTTTCCACTCTCTGGGCATCCTCAGCAAGGGCCATCTTGTGGAGGTGGACCGCAGCGGTCTGGTAGCCGGATATGTGGGACAAACCGCGATCAAAACCAAAGAGGTGTGCGACAGCGCCCTGGGCGGCGTGCTGTTCATTGACGAAGCCTACACCCTCACCAACCGGGGCGGCATGGACTTTGGCCAGGAGGCGGTGGACACCGTGCTCAAAGCCATGGAGGACAACCGGGATGATCTGGTGGTGATCGTAGCAGGCTACATCGAGCTGATGGACGAATTTATCCACTCCAACCCCGGCCTGGAAAGCCGTTTCAACCGCTTCATGCATTTTGCCGATTACACCCTGGATGAACTGGCAGGCATCTTCCGCATGCGCTGCGATCAGAGCGGCTACATTCTGGAAGAAAGCGCCCAAGAGGATCTTCGCGCGATCCTGGTTTGCAAAAACACCGATCCCAAAGCCTTCGGAAACGGACGCGGCGTGCGCAACCTGTTTGAAAAAGCCGCTGCCGAGCAGGCCGACCGTCTGGCCGGGATGGCCCCCGAAACGGAGTACACCAGGGAATTGCTGATGACCCTGACCCGGGCCGATCTGTACGCAGCCGCAGAAATGGAAATGCCGCAGGAAGCGGAAGCAGAAAACACAGAAGAAAGCACAGAGGAAACCTCAGTAGAAAGCTCAATAGAGAACTCAGCAGAAACCCCTGTGCCCGCAGAAGATGCGGAAGCAGAAGAAAGCAACGACTAACCCCCACAAAAAACGCGGCCCGCCGATGGACCTTTAGTTTCTTCGGCGGGCCGTGTTCTTTATTTTACAGTCATCATCAATCCAGCAGATGAAGGATCTCTTCCTCCGTAAAGCCTGTGGGCATCTTTTCACCCGGACGCACCAGGATCTCAAAAATGCGCCGTTTTTCCTCACTCATCGCCAGCACCTTTTCTTCAATGGAATCGTGCGTGATGAGGCGGATCACCTGCACCGTGCGGGTCTGGCCAATGCGGTGGGCACGGCCGGTGGCCTGATCCTCCGCCGCGGGGTTCCACCAGGGATCATAGTGGATCACGGTGTCCGCTCCGGTAAGGTTGAGGCCGGTGCCTCCCGCCTTCAGCGACACCAGGAACACGTTCCCTTCGCCGCCGTTGAAGCGATCGCTCAGGTTCTGTCTTTCCTCAGGCGGGGTGTCGCCATCCAGATAAAGATAGCCGATCCCCTCTTCCTCAAGCCGTTTCCCGATCAAATGCAGCATGGAGGTAAACTGGCTGAACACCAGCACCCTCCTTCCCTCCGGCAAAGCGGTGGAAAGAAGATCCATCAGCATTTCGGTTTTACCGCTCTGCCCGCGATAATCCGGGTCGCACAAAAGAGGATGGCAGCAGCACTGACGCAATTGCGTAATGGTGCTGAGGATCTCCATTCCGCCCCGGTTGCGTTCGCCGGTCTGCTCCCGCTTTTCCAGAATGGTCTTGATCCGGTTCCGCGCCAAAAGCAGGGATGCGTCATATACCTTTCTCTGTTCCGCGGCCATCGGGGCCACCTGCACACAGTCGATCAGCTCAGGCAGGTCACGGAGCACGTCTTTTTTCAAACGGCGCATCAGGAACGGACGGATCTTTAGAAGCAGCTCCTCGGCATTGTCCCCCTCGCCATAACGCTGCAGAAAATCAGGGTAATCCGAAAGGAAGCCCGGAAGCGTAAAATCAAACAGCGACCAAAGCTCGCCCGGATGATTTTCCATCGGCGTACCGGTAAGGGCAAAGCGGGCTTCCGCCTTCAGACGCTTCACTGCCCGCGCACCCACGGACCGGTTGTTTTTTATGTTCTGCGCTTCATCCAGAATGACGGGACCAAACCAGATATCCTCAAGCAGCGCAATATCCCGCCTGATCAGAGGATAACTGGTGATCACCACACTGGGCGCGTGCTTTTCCAACGTGGAAATGGCTTTTTCACGCGCCTGCTGGGTGCCTTCGATGAGCATCACATCCAGCTTCGGAGCAAAGCGGCGGATCTCAGCCGCCCAGTTATACAGAAGCGATGTGGGCGCCACGATCAGCGCGGGCAGAGCATCCTCTCCGGTTTTCCGAACGCTGAGCAGCAAAGCAATGGTCTGCACCGTTTTACCAAGACCCATTTCGTCAGCCAGAATGCCGCCCATGCGCATGCTGTAAAGGGAATAAAGCCATTCGTAGCCCCGCACCTGATAGGAACGAAGGCAGCCGAGCGGGCTTTCAGGCACATCGGTCTTCAATTCCGCCAGCCGCTCGCTTTCCGCATCCAGGGTGACCGGGAGCTTCCCCTCCCGGATCAATGCCTTCAGATAGGCCGCGCGGTAAGCCGGCATTTCCCCTTCTTCCCCGATCATCGCCTCGGCGGCTGCTTCGGCAAACTGACGCCAGTTCTCCGTATCGGTCAAATCGAGGAAGGTGCCGTTCTCCAGACGGAAATACTGTTTATGGCGGCGTATCGCCTCCATCAGTTCCCGAACTTCCTCCACCGGGTTTTCAGCTTCCAGCATTTCCAGCCTCAGCCTGCCGTCCCGGCAGCTCACACTGCCGCTCAGACGCGGCTTCATCGGGCGGATCTTTTCAAAATCGCGGCTCAGATACACCTCAGCCGTCTCGTTGAGACGGTGTACCCCATCGCGCATAAAATCCCATATCCGGTCATTTCCGCGAAGATAGGCAAAACCTCTTCTCACCCGGAAACCGTATCCGGCCAGGGCATCCTGAATTTTCTTTTCTCCCTCGGGATCCCTCAGGATCAACCCGGAGATCGGGCTGTCGCCGGGAGCGTAGGGATCAATACGGGTGTCCCCGTATTCCAGTGACACCCTGGCCAGAACATCCTTATCCGCCTTATCCAGATAAACGCAGGCCTTCAGGGGCAGACGGATCATTTTCTGAGCCAGTTCGTCATCCACCGAAAAATCACCGGCATACATCAGGAAGGGAAGCACCTCGTTGATCACCCGGTCGGTCTCCGCCGGGGTGAAGATCGCGTCAGCCCTGCCATCCCGGGCGATACCGTTCACTGCGATCAGCGCCTTCCGGCGTCCGGGTTCAATATGCCATACGCTTCCGCCCGCATACACCCAGGCCATATCCGCTGTAAGCGGAATAAAAGGAGTGGGAAACAAAGCGGTGACAGTCAGCTGATCCTTCCCGCCGGAAAGAATAAAGCTTAACGGGAAACTTTCCTTCTTCACCCCATTCAGACGGTATACATCCTTATCCGTCATCAGGCGGAAGGTCATGTCGGAAAGGGCTTCGAGTAATTGTCCTGCGCCCCGGGGCCCCAACGGCAGCAGCCGGGCCTCCGGCCCGGTATCCGACACCGCGGCATTCTCGCACAGGTCCGCCAGAATATCCAGCACATGCAGGTTTTCTTCCCCGAAGCTCATGCAGGCGGGATCAAAATCAAACCCCTTGCCAAAGGAGTAGCTGTTTCCCATTTCCAGCGCCTCCAAAAACAAGGGCAGCGAGCGCACCACATACAGCCGGTCACGCCCCGCTCTCAACCCAACCCGAAGCCTTCCTCCGTGCAGCACGAGGGTCACTTCCAGGGTGATCTCCTCCGTAACAGGAAGCACAGCGCCCGCCGCATCAAAAAAGACTGCCGCGTTCCGACGTGCCGCCCGCTTTTCCAGCTCGTCCAGATATCCGTTCTGGGCTGCCCACACCATCCCCGCCGCCATATGCCGGCAGGGCTTTTCCTTTTCACAATCGCACCGAATGCCATCCGTGCCGATATATATATGGCATCTTCTGCTCGTTTCCGTGCAGATCAGAGTTACGTTTTCATAAGTATGCTCCGCTTCCTTCAGCATCCCGCAGCGGAACAATTCCAGGCCCTTTTCGTATTCTTCCTGTCCGATCCGATCCCGTAATCCGGCCTGATCCAACATGCACACACCTCATGAACTGTGTTCGCCTCCGCCCATGACGGAAAGCGTTTCTGTAATCACTTCTATATCCGATCCGTTTTTCCTGCCGCAGCCGGGTTATTTTTCTCATGAAGACGGGATCCATTTCATCCGCACACATTTCATTCCTCCTCCGGTTTCTTCCGATTTCTTTCTTTCTTCCGATTTCTTTCCGATACAAGTCGAAGGGAATACATTGCAAAAACAGGCAGGTTATGATATACTGTATTCGCATTCCAAGTTGCCCCGTTCATAATCTCATAAGGCTGGCTGTCCAGCCTGTTCCCAAATTACCAAGAAAGGATGATTTCCTATGCTTCGCAAAAAACGCTGTGTCGCCATGCTGCTCGCAGGCGGCCAGGGCAGCCGTCTTGGCGTGCTGACCCGTCATGTTGCCAAGCCGGCTGTTCCCTTCGGCGGGAAGTACCGCATTATCGATTTCCCACTCTCCAACTGCACCAATTCCGGTATTGATGTGGTGGGCGTACTCACGCAGTACCGTCCGCTGGAGCTCAATGCCTATATCGCCAGCGGCGCTCCCTGGGATCTGGACCTGGTGAGCGGCGGCGTGTTCGTGCTTCCCCCGTATCAGACCGGTTCCACCGGCGAATGGTATAAGGGAACCGCCAACGCTATTTTCCAGAACATCGGCTTCATCGAGCAGTACAACCCTGATTATGTGCTGATCCTTTCCGGCGATCATATCTATAAAATGAATTATGCCGCAATGATCGCCCATCACATGGCACACAACGCGGATGCCACCATCGCCGTGCGTCAGGTGCCCTGGGAGGAAGCCAGCCGCTTTGGCATCATGAACACCGATAAAGACGACAATATCACCGAATTTGAAGAAAAACCCAAGCAGCCCAAATCCAACAACGCTTCGATGGGCGTGTATGTGTTCACCTGGGAAAAGCTTCGCAAATACCTTACCGAGGATGAAAATGACCCCGCCTCCAGCAACGATTTCGGAAAGAACATCATTCCCGCGATGCTGAAAGACGGCCAGCGCATGACAGCCTTCACCTTCAACGATTACTGGAAGGATGTTGGCACCATCGAAAGCCTGTGGGAAGCCAATATGGATCTGCTGGAAGACGAACCGCAGATCGACCTGCACGACAAAAAATTCCGCATCTATGCCCGTAACATGGGCATGACTCCCCAGTACATCTCCCCTGAGGCCGTCGTGGATAACTGCCTGATCACCGAGGGCTGCGAGGTAAGCGGCGAAGTGCATCATTCCATTCTGTCCAGCGGAGCCCAGATCAAAAAGGGATCCCGGGTGCTGGACAGCGTGATCATGCCCGGAGCCATCATTGAAAGCGGCGCCGTGGTAGAACGCGCCATCATTGCCGAAAACGCAGTCGTGAAACGCGGCGCCCGGGTGGGCGGCCCTGAAGGGCTGATCGCGGTGGTAGGCAACGGCATCACCGTGCCTGAGGGCACTGAAGTGAAGCCGGGCGAACAATATGCACAGGAGGAGCAGTAATATGGATCACAGCATGCTTGGTATCATCTATACCGGTGAAAGAGATTCCCAGCTCAAAGAGCTGACCTCCATGCGTGCCGTAGCTGCCGTTCCCATGATCGGCCGCTACCGCCTGATCGATTTTCCCATTTCCTCCATGGTTGCCAGCGGCATCCGCAATGTGGGCGTGATCACCCAGCGCAATTATCAGAGCCTGATGGATCATATGGGGTCCGGACGTGAGTGGGACCTGCACGGCAAGCGCAGCGGTCTGGTGGTTTTGCCTCCCTTCCTCACGAGGGATAACGTGGGCGTCTATTCCGGTTTTCTCGATGCCCTGCGCAGCAATCTGCAGTTCCTGCGCCGCAGCAAGGAGCGCTATGCCGTCGTAACAGACACGCACATGCTCTACACCGCCAATTTTGACGAGATGGTGCAGGCCCATGCGGACAGCGGCGCCGATGTAACGCTGCTCTACACCCGCGAGCCCGGCGTGCGCCGCAACGGAAGCGGCCGCTACATCGACATCAGCGACAACGGCTGGGTCAAAAGTATGGAGATCGACCCCTCCATTCCCCATTACCCCTGCACCTACATGGAAGCCTTCGTGGTACGCCGCGAGCTGCTGATCGACCTGGTGGACCGGGCCGTTGCCCATGGCAAACACCACCTGATCCGCGATCTGGTGCTGGGCGGTCTCAATGACGGCAGCCTGCGCATCGGTTCCTGGGAGTGCCCTGGAAAGGTGTGGAAGGTGGATTCTGTTCAGGCCTATTTCAACTGCAACATGGATATGCTGAGCCCCGCCGTTCGCAAGGATCTGTTCTACGGCGCCACTCCCGTGCTGACAAAGCTGCGGGATGAAATGCCCACCCGCTTCCTGATCGGCAGCAAGGTGAGCAATTCCCTCATTGCCGACGGCTGTATCATCGAAGGCACCGTGGTCAATTCCATCCTCTTCCGCGGCGTGCGCATCGACAGGAACGCCACCGTGTGCAACAGTATCGTGATGCAGGACGGCATGATCATGAAGAACGTGGAACTGGATCACTGCATTCTGGATAAACAGGTGACCATTTTGGAAAACACCCGTCTGATCGGCACCAACAACTTCCCTATCGTGATCTCCAAGGATTCCACAGTATAATCGGGACTGTTGCACAGCCCATCAGCATGAAATAATGAAATCCCAAAAATATCCACTATACACCCAGAGCGGTGAGTAAATCGGTGATATATTTGACTGTTCTGTTTGAGGTCCAGATTGCATCGGAAGTCAGTTTGACTTTCTTGGATTTGGAAAGATAATGGAAGACC